>CAWDPB010000020.1:0-11457 GCA_963804075.1 uncultured Acidobacteriaceae bacterium
ACAGCCGACTACCTAGCCGGGCTTCTCAAAGGGCAGCTTTCTGAATAAGAACTCCAGCTGAATTGCTCTTCCCCAAATCGTTTCGTTTGACCCATTTCGACTGGGCACGATAGAATAGTTGAGTTTGCCTGTACCGGCGGACTCATTCTGGGCCCGCACCGCGTTTCCGGTCACAAGCCGCAGCGCCGAGTCCCTGACACGCTATTGTTGCGTGACGGGGTGAGAGCGGAAAACAGCAAGCACAAGATTTTGATTGGCCAGACTACGGTCCGGCTTTGGGCGGATAGGAGTGTCCGCCCCACACAGGCAATTTTGGAGGAGCTTATGTACGCGGTGATCCGCGCAGGTGGTAAGCAATATAAGGTCGCCCCGGGGGATGTGATCCGGGTGGAAAAGTTGACTGGGACCGGCGGGCCGGTGCAGTTCAACGAGGTGCTGGCGGTTTCTTCCGAAGCGGGAAACGTGGTGAAACCGGGATCGGGAGCCAGCGTGACCGGCGAAGTCATGGAGCAGGGCCGGGGCGCGAAGATTCTCGTCTTCCACTATAAGAAGAAGAAGCAGTACAAGAAGCTGCGCGGGCATCGGCAGGACTACAGCGCGGTGCGGATAACAGAGATCGCATTCGACGGACAATCGTTCAAGGCGCCGGAACTGCCTAAGAAAGAAAAGAAAGTGAAGAAGGCGGCGCCTGTAGAGGCCCACGAAGAAGCGACGGCTGCGGCGAAGCCGGCGAAGAAAAAGGCCGCAAAGAAGGCTCCGGCGAAGAAAGCGGCGAAGAAGAAGTAGTTTCGCGCAGTAGATGGCCCGCGCGATCCGGTGGAGGTAGAGATCCCTCGGCTCCGCTCGGGGCAGGCTCTTCGACTGCGTTCGGCTTACGCCTCACTTCGCTCAGGATGACAATAGGATTTGTTGGTATTTGCCTCAGTTTGCTGAGGATGCATTTCGCCCAGGTTAGCGCCCAAAGGACGGCCGCGAACCTGGGGCACCACAAGACGGCTGAAAACTGACAGCTGAGAACTGAGAACTGATTTTATGGCACATAAAAAAGGACAAGGCACTTCACGAAACGGGCGCGATTCAAACGCGCAACGGCTGGGTTTCAAGGCATTCGGCGGGCAACTGGTTCCGGGGGGCACGATCATTGTGCGGCAGCGGGGCACGCGCGTAAAGCCCGGGCTTAACGTGGGCCGCGGCAAAGACGACACGCTCTTCGCCAAGATCACAGGCCGCATCAAGTTCCTGGACAAAGGCACGATGGGCAAGTTTGTGATGGTCGAGCCGGTCGAAGTGAACTAATTGGCCGGGCTGCTTCCGCGGATATCCAAAGTGATGAGCAGCGTCTCGCCCTCGTAGATCGCGGGGAATTCGAGACGCTCTCCCGCTTCCAGACAATGGATGCTGTAGTTTCCTCCCATGACCACGGTGGGGACACTCAAGGTGCAGTCGGCGCTGAGTCCGATTTGGTGTTTAAAGTTGCCGGCGATCATGTTGCAAAGCTCTCCGATCGCATCCGACCTTTGCGCGGTGGCTTCTTCCTCCGACACTCCCAACATGAGGGATGCGAGTTTGGTAGCGGTGCCCTCGCTGCATCGCAGGCTGAAAATGGCGCGCATGGCGCCGGCGATCCCGACCATCCCAGTGACATAGGCCAGAACGGAAGATTCGGCAGGCTCGGCGACGATGACAGGGTCGGGACCGGATTGGGGCACGACGATATTGGCGGCGGCCATCATGGAGAAGACTTCCACGGTGGCGTCGCGAAGGACACCGGACCACTGGGAACGGGGCATTACTGCTTCGCTGCTGGGTACTCCGGGAATGGTCATGGGATTCGGGCAATAAGCCGTATTGAGACAGATCGGCGGGAATGGCTGGGCGCTCTAGCAGTATTTTGGGCGAAAGATCGTAGACTTCGTATATTGGAGTTAAGAGGGCGTTTTCATAGGCAAGGTTGAGGTTGGGTAAGCGAAATTTTCGGGTTTGAAGGCTGCGGCGGCCATTTATGTTCATCGACGAAACCATAATTCGAGTTAAGGCCGGCGACGGCGGAAACGGCTGTATGGCCTTCCGGCGGGAAAAGTTCATTCCACGGGGTGGCCCTTCGGGCGGCGATGGCGGCAAGGGTGGCGACATCTGGATGGAATCGAGCGAGCGCCACAATACGCTGGTGCATTTTCGCTTTAACCCCGAATACAAAGCCGAGCGCGGAAGACACGGCGAAGGCTCGAACAAAACCGGGCGCGACGGCGAAGGCATGGTTCTGAAGGTTCCGGTGGGAACGGTTGTGTATGACGCGTCGACGGGCGAGAAGGTGCACGATTTCTCGCGGGCCGACGAGCGCGTGGTGATTGCGCGCGGCGGGCGCGGCGGGCGCGGCAACGCGCAGTTTGCCACTTCCACACACCAGGCTCCACGGGAGCACGAAGATGGCCGGCCTGGCGAGGAACGAACGTACCGGCTGGAGCTGAAGCTGCTCGCCGATGTCGGGCTGGTGGGATATCCGAATGTGGGGAAGTCGACGCTGATCTCGCGGATTTCGGCGGCGCGGCCGAAGATTGCTGATTATCCGTTTACCACGCTGGAACCGAATCTGGGCGTGGTTGTGGCGGGGGACAAGAGGAACGAAATCAGCTTTGTGGTCGCCGATATTCCTGGGCTGATCGAAGGCGCGCACACCGGGGCGGGCCTCGGGATACAGTTCTTGCGGCACATTGAGCGCACGCGGCTGCTCGTGCATCTGGTGGATGTCTCCGACGCGAGCGGGCGTGCCGACGTTGTGAAGGATATTGAAGTGATTCGCGGGGAACTGGAGAATTTTGGAGCCGAGCTGGAAAAGAAGCCGACGCTGATGGTGGCGTCGAAAATCGATGTGGCGAATCCCGACAAGCTGAAGAAATTGAAACAATGGTGCACACGCCGGAAGCTGAAGCTGTATCCGATATCGGCGGTGACGGGCGAAGGGATCGACAAGCTGAAGTTCGCGATGGCGGGAGAAGTCCAGCGGCTGCGGGAAGAAGAGATCCCGGCGTCGAAGGAAATCGCTTCGGGAGAAGGACGATAGCCGCGCCGGGCGTTTTGAAGTGCCGGAGGAATCCTGCCTCAGAGGCTGAAGCCGGTGTGAAAATGCACAACCTATCGCAGCGGTGAACCGCTGCGCCACCAAACATCAAACGCAACCCAACTCGTAGTTCGACCAATCTGCTTGGCATCCCATCCCACTTTAAGAATTTTTCCGCGCCGCGTGTCGCAACCTGAGACGTTTCCTGCGTTTAACGGGATATTCAACGAACGTTCATCTGCTGTTAACAATCCCGGTTTTAGGATCAGTCCTTACAAATAACTCACTGCCTTTCTGAAATCTACAGTGGGGGTCGTTCCCCAGGAATCCAAATTTTACTTTGCAAGGAGAAGGAACAATGAAGCGAGCGTTGGCTTTGGCGCTGTCGATGGCGCTAGCAGGGAGCATGTTTGCTGCGGAGCCTCCGCAGGACGCTAAGGCGTCTGCGGCAAAGACCGGCAAGATGCACGCGAAGGCGCCATCCGTTTCCGCTCAACTGGGCGAGCTGAAGGAAGCGATCGAGGCGCAGCAAAAGCAGATCGAGCAACTGGGGCAGCAGATCCAAAGCCGCGATCAGCAGATCCAGCAGCTGCAGCAGCGGCTGGACCAGAGCCAGACGGTAGCGACTCAGGCGCAGTCCAAGGCGGAAGCCGCCGCTTCCGAAACGGCGGAGCAAGGGCAGGCGGTGACGGCGCTCAAGACCGACGTTGCGGACCTGAAGCTGAACGGGACGAATATGGCGCAGACTTTGCAGGACACGCAGAAGTCTTTGCACGACCAGTTTGAAAGCCCGCTGGCGATCCACTTCAAGGGAGTGACGCTCACACCGGGCGGCTTCCTGGCGGGTGAATCCGTGTACCGCAATCACGCGCTTGCTTCCGATATCAATACGCCATTTAACAGCGTGAACATGCCAAACGCGGGAGCGAATAACGTTTCGGAGTTCTACGGGTCAGGCCGCCAGTCGAGGGTGTCGCTGCTGGTGGAAGGCAAGTTGAAAGATCTGAAGATGACCGGATATGAGGAAGCGGACTTCCTCTCGGCCGGCATTACCTCGAACAACAATCAGAGCAACAGCTACACCCTGCGCCAGCGGCAAATGTGGGGACAAGTGGCCAGTAACGAATGGAGCCTGACTGGCGGACAGATGTGGAGCCTGGTGACGGAAACCAAGAAGGGCATGGACAACCGGTCGGAAGCTTTGCCGATGACGATCGACCCACAGTACACCATCGGTTTCAGTTGGGCGCGGCAGTATGGTATCCGAGCGGTCAGGAATTTCAACAATCGCTACTGGCTGGGCGTAGCGCTCGAGAATCCGCAGACGACGTTCTCGGCGCGGAATGCATATTCGAACTTTGCTTTAGGCGGCCAGGGCAACGGCAGCGGACTCTACAATTCTGGAATTACTGGTTGTAGCACGAATTCCAGTGGCGTCACCACCTGTACCAACGCCGCCAATTACGCGTTCAACGCTATGCCTGATTTTATTTTCAAGGCGGCGGCTGAACCGGGGATTGGCCATTACGAGTTGTTTGCGATCCTGAGCCGGTATCGCGACCGCGTGTATCCATGCGAAACGCCGCTGAGTTCAGGTCTGCAACCGGCCAACTGCAACGGCACGGCGTCGACATTTGGCGCGTACAACGACTCGCAAATGGCAGCCGGCTTCGGCGCGAACGCGCGGGTCACCATCGCCAAGCAATTCGACATTGGAGCGCACTTCCTGACCGGACAAGGCATTGGCCGCTACGGAACAGGCGGTCTGCCGGATGCGACCGTCAACCCAAGCGGCACGCTGGGGTTGATTCGCAGTACGCAGGCGCTGGCTACAGTCGAGTGGCACGCCAAGAGGCTGGACTTCTACATGAACGGTGGGGAGGAATACGCGCAGAAACACTACGGCTATGATGCTGCGACCGGTACTTACATCGGTTACGGCATTCCGACCGTGAATGTTTCAAGCTGCTATGCGGGCGAATCGGCTCCCGGTTCGGGCGGGTTCTCATTTGGGTCGGGATGCAGTGTGGACACACAGCGTCTGATCGAAGGGACAATCGGCTTCTGGATTCGCGTGCATCAGGGACCGCATGGAAGGCTGCAGTTTGGTCCGCAGTATTCGTATGTAGCGCGAGATGCGTGGCCGGGGACGGTCACCGCACCGATCATGGCCGCTCCGCACGGAATCGACAATATGTTCTTCACGTCGTTCCGTTACTACTTGCCGTAGTTCTTACCCTCGAAAAAAGCCCCCGCCGGATTTGGTCCGGGCGGGGGCTTTTTATTGAGCTCAAGAAGCCTGTTTAGTCTGGCTGCGCTCCTCGTGGGGCTTGGCTCAGCATGACAGGTCGCCCAGGTTAGCGCCCAAAAAAACGGGCGCGAACCTGGGGCACAAAAAGTCACAGGATCTCAGCATGACAGGGCTGGTTCTTCCTTCTCGGTACGAGCTTTACTTCCCGATACAGAAAGTGCCGAAAATGAGGTGGAGGATGTCGTCCGTGGTGGTTGCGCCGGTGATTTCGTCGAGTGCGCGCAAGGCATTGTAGAGATCGAGCAGGAGCATCTCATGGGGCACGCGGGCCGAGACCGCGGCGGTGGCGGCGGCGAGCGCGGCGAGCGAGTCGGTGACGAGCTGTTGATGACGGACGTTGGTGAGGAAGCCGGATTCGATTTGAGGAGCGGCGCCTCCGGCGCGCGCGAGAATCGCTGCGCGCAATTCGTCAATGCCGTAGCCGGTGAGCGCGGATGTTTCGATTGCGGCTAATAAAGGAACGGGAGCGGCGAGGATCGAGGACTCTTCAAATCGGACTTGTTAGCGACGAGGATTGGCGACCGTCCTTCGACCTGACCGAGCAGTTCGCGGTCTTCGTTCGCAATGGGGTGCGACGCGTCGAGCACGATTAGCACCATGTCGGCATCGGCTAGGGCCTCCATTGATTTCTGGATGCCGATGCTTTCCGCTTCGTCGAGTGCGCGGCGGATACCTGCTGTATCCACCAGACGAACTGGAATGCCGCCGATGGCGACGGTCTCGCTGACGAGGTCGCGCGTGGTGCCGGGCTGAGCGGTGACGATGGCGCGTTCGCGTTCCACGAGGCGATTGAAGAGACTCGACTTGCCGACGTTGGGGCGACCGACGATCGCGAGCGTGAGGCCTTCGTGCACGAGCTTGCCGTAGGCGAAGCTGGCGGCTGAGCTGTTCGAGCGGTGCCCGGACTTCGGCGATTCGAGCGAGGATGGTCGCATCCGGCGCAACTGAGATATCGTCTTCCGCGAAGTCGATGCCGGCTTCGAGGAGGGCGATCAGCTCGACCAGTTTTTGCTTGATGGGCTTGAGGCGCCTGGAGAGTGAGCCTTCGAGCTGCTGAGCGGCGACTTTTGCCTGGAATAAAGTTTGCGAGTCGATGAGGTCGCGGACGGCTTCGGCCTGGGCGAGATCGAGGCGGCCGTTGAGGAAGGCGCGCATAGTGAATTCGCCGGGTTCGGCGAGACGCGCGCCGCGGGCGAGTGCGAGTTCGACGATGTGACGGAGTACGACGGGCGAGCCGTGGGCCGAGATTTCAACGATGTCGTCGGTGGTGTAGGAATGGGGCTTCTGGAAATAGGTGACGACGACTTCGTCGATGCGGCTGCGGACCTGCGGCATCCGCTCTTTCGGCTCCGGGCTGTGACGGGCAAGCGGCGCGCCGTCGCTACACGGGTCGATTAGTTCGCCGAAGATGGCGCGGTCTGGTTCGAGTTCATGCTTCAGGCGGAGCATGGGCTTGGCGATGGCGCGGGCTTCGGGTCCGGCAAGGCGGACGACGCCGATGCCGCCGCGTCCGGGCGGGGTGGCGATGGCGACGATGGTGTCATCGAGGTTCATGGGTGCTTGCTGACATGCTCGCCAAAAAACACAATCTTGTCATCTCTTGGGTAACGAGTGACTTTTGCTTTGGCAAATATGCAGATTCCTCGCTCGTTCTCGCCCGCGGCTGCGAACGGCTCGGAATGACAATCCTAAAGAACTGAACGATAGCCAAGGACAAGTGCCGTTTCATCGGCGACGAATTCATCCTACGCGCTAATCCACAATAAATAGGCGTGCGCCGGTTCGTGTGGAAGACCGATGGCCGGGTTCGCCGTCGGCGGTCTGGTAGCTGTGGCCGGCTTTCAGCGGTGAACCGCTTTCCATCGGCGAGTTCGGTTTCCAGCTCCCCCTCCAGGCAGAGAATTACGTGGCCCTTGGTGCACGAGTGGTCTGCGAGATATCCGGGAGAATATTCGACCATGCGGACGCGAATGTCGCCGAAGTTTTGCGTTCTCCAGAGCGCGCTGCCAGTTTGCCCCGGATGCTCGGTTGGGACTACCTGGGCCCAGTCGGTGGTGGTGAATGCAAAGCCGGTCATCTTCATACGGAGGAGTATAGCTAGAACCAGGTCCGTCTCGGCTTTGCCCGGCCAGGCTCCGATGCCCAAGTCTGCTGGCAACTATCTACCTTTGTCCGTTTGCCGCGCACGCTCGCCGTCATTTATACTCACTGTTTGTCTTAAGCCAGTCGATTCAATCAGGAGCAACTAGATTTCATGCCGCAACGTACATTTCAACCTAACCGGCGCAAGCGCTCGAAAAAGCACGGGTTCCGGACTCGCATGAAGACGAAGAGCGGGGCCAAAGTGCTATCGCGCCGCCGGGCCAAGGGACGCAAGCGCGTCTCCGTAAAGCCGGGTTTCCGCGAGTAGTCCCCAGAGGCGGGCAGCGAGGGCCGTCATTTTCGCTAACTATTGTGCAGGATTGTGAAGTTGTGAGCGCCGACGCTCCCGGCCGGGGTCAAGAACGGTCCGCGCCGCACGTGGGAAAGAGTTTTCCGCGTGCGGGGCGGCTGCCGAAACACTCGGATTTCGATCGTGTCTACAAGCAGGGGCGGCGGCACTTTTCTCCGCACATGACCGTCTTTTATCTGGCGCGTCCGGGGATCGTGGCCGCGCAGAGTGGCGCTCGCATTGGATTCACGGTCGGCCGGCAACTTGGCGGTGCGGTCGAGCGCAACCGTATACGGCGCCGATTGCGCGAAGCAGTGCGGCATCGCGGTTCGATGCTGCTCAGCCCGGTCGATATCGTGATCAATCCGAAGAAGTCGGTTCTCACTTTGGATTTTGCGGTGGTGCTCGAAGAAGTGGGGCGCGCTTTCGAGGCGATTGGAAAATCGCCCAAGAAAAGGACGCAGGAAAAATGAGGGCCGTGGCACTGGCGATTTTGCGATTTTACAAACGCTGGGTTTCGCCATCGCTTTTGCCTTCGTGCCGGTATGTGCCGACGTGCTCCGAGTACGCGATGGAAGCGATTGACCGCTACGGCGTGCTGCGCGGGGGATGGATGGCCTGCGGGCGCTTGTTAAGATGCCATCCTTTTGTGAAGGGTGGATACGATCCGGTGGTGAAGGCTCCCGCTTGTCGGCATGAAAGTGAGCGGAGCACGCACCCCAGCGAAGAAAGCTGCGGTCACGAACTTCGACTTGGGTACGCCGCGCTAACGACGAACAACCAACGACTAATGACGGGCAACTAATTTGGCCGAATTCAACAATCCTCAGCAAGAACCCGGAATGGAGCGCAGGCTGCTGCTGGTGTTTGCGCTGACGTTTCTGGTCATCATGCTGTTCCAGCCGATTCTGAAGAAGTATGGGCCGCAGACTCCGGCGACTCCGCAAACATCGCAGCAAACGGCGAATCAGGGGCAAACATCTTCGGGAGCGAATGCGGGGGGAGAGACGGCGGCAGCGACTGCGGCCACTGGTGCGGCTCCGACAAGGCACAGCGCGTCATCTTCTTCCGTCTCGAAGCTGGCCTCCACCGAAGCGGAAACCGTTATTGAGAATGGGCTCTACCGGATTGTCTTCACGAATCGTGGCGGGCAGGTCAAATCGTGGGTGCTGAAGAAATATAAGGATACGCCGAACGGGAATCCTCTGGATCTGGTGAATCCGACGGCCGCAGCGAAATATGGCTATCCGCTTTCGCTTTGGACCTACGATGAAGCGCTGCGCAACAAGCTGAATTCGGCGCTGTATGTTGTTTCGAGCACCAGCTCAACTGCACCCTCCGAAATCACGTTTGAATATTCCGACGGCGATGTCTCGGTGCAAAAGAAGTTCAAGTTCGATCACAGCTATGTGGTTGGGGTCGAAACCTCGGTTCAGCAAAAAGGTGCACAGGTCACGGCGTTTCCGATGTGGCCTTCGGGGTTTGGTGGAGAGACGACCGCGCCCGCCTATGCCTCGGTTCAGATCGCTTATCAAAATGACAGCAAAGTTGAGCGGCTGGCGATCAAAAAAATCAGCGGAGGCGGTACGCTCCCCGGCCCATTTCAATGGGCGGGAGTGTCGGAGCAATATTTTGCGGCGGTGTTTTTGCCGCAGGATGCGCAGAGCATCGCGATGGTGACGCTGCGTAACCAGATCGAGATTCCGCGTTACGGCTCCGAGCCCAGCGCGCATCAAATCGACCGCGTGGACGTGCTCGGTGCGGCTGTTGGCAGCCTGCACGGACCGACCAGCGAGCGGCTCTATGTTGGGCCGAAGGCGCTTTCCGATTTAGAAGCCGTGTCAGTTCCCGGCATTGCGGGCGCGGAGCCCGATTTGCGTGCCGTGGTCGATTTCAGCTGGCTCAGCCTGATCGCGCGGCCGCTGTTCCTTTGGCTGAGGTGGACCTATAACCACGTCGTCCCCAACTGGGGATGGGCGATTCTTCCAGACGCTGGTCATCAACCTGGCGATTTTGCCGCTGCGGCTGACGCAAATGAAGTCGATGCTGAAGATGCAACGCGTTGCGCCGCAGATCAAGTCGATCCAGGAGAAATACAAGAAGTACAGCCTGCGCGATCCGCGCAAAGCGGAAATGAACACGGAGATTTCCGAGCTGTATAAGAAGGAAGGCGTGAATCCGGCTCGGCGGATGCCTGCCGATGCTGCTGCCGTTGATTCCTGCTTTGGCCGTACTATCGGATGCTGACGGTGGCGATCGATTTGCGCCACGCATCCTGGCTCTGGATTCACGATCTGTCGTCGCCCGATCCTTTTCATATTCTGCCGATCGCAATCGTTGTCACCATGTTCCTTATGCAGCGCATGACGCCGCAGGCGGGAATGGATCCGGCGCAGCAGCGCATGATGAATATCATGATGCCCGGCATGCTGGGATTCATGGCATGGAATCTGCCCTCGGGCCTGGGCCTGTACTGGGCGGCCGGACAACTGATCGGGATTGCGCAGCAGGCTGTCATGAACCGCACGTCGCTGGGACGCGAGATGCGCGAGATGATGGCGAAGCGCGCCAGAAAGAAAGAGAAATAGCTGTTGGCTGTTAGCTTTTGGCCTTTGGCTTCGATTGTCGGCTACGGAGCTGTTGCAGGAACCAGAGCTACATCGCCAGGAGCCGAGAGCGAGAGCTAACGGCCAAAAGCCAAGAGCTGAGAACTTAACTATGCCCATTATCGATAAAGTCGCCGCTGCCAAGCAAATCAGCGAATTTCTGCAAACCGTCATCGCTAACGGCGGTTTCAAACTGAAATACCGCATCACGGTCGATCCGCCGATTGCGCAGAAGCGTGACTGGGAGCATCCGGAAATACTGGTGGAATTTGCCGGCCCCGATTCCGCGGTGCTGCTCGAGCGCGGAGGCGAACTGCTGCGCTCGTTCGAACTGCTTGCGCTGGAGATACTCCATCTGCAGGGCAACGAGCACGAGAAAATCTGGTTCGACTGCAAGAATTTTCGCTCGCTGCGAATCGACGAACTGCAGATGGCGGCGCGAACCGCAGCCGAGAAAGTTCGGCGCACGGGCGAACCTTACCGCTTCGGTCCGATGTCGTCGCGCGAGCGCCGCATTGTGCATCTCGCGCTGCGCGAAGAAAAAGATTTGCGCACCGAGAGCGACGGTGAAGGTGGGCGGCGTTCCGTCGTGGTCTATCCGGGTAATTACAAACCGCCGCGGTCGAGTCGGCGATAGTGCGTTCTTAGGACGCGTGCTTATAGGGACGCGTGTAACTCCCGTGGCCCGGCAGCGCGCGACGATGCCGAAACTCATTGCTGGACACGGCTTTTGCTGGTATCCGACGCATTCACAGATAACCCAGTTCGACTTCTTCGCGAGATACAAGGTCCAAACTACAATTCTCGCGAGTTATTCCATTGCACAGTTTGCGCGGCAGTTAGTTTCTCGACACTTGACAGCGCGCGGAAATCGCGATGCGAAAATCGATTCGGGAAGAATATTTTTGTTCCACGACACCGACGAAGCGTTTTTTTTTGTGCCAGTATGCCGTTCGTCCCGTAAAGAAATTTCAGTTCGACAACCCGTATTTTTAAACAGCAATTTTTTCTGCGGTAAACGAAGCATTCATATCTCAAGATTGGATTTTCC
>CAWDPB010000021.1:0-17126 GCA_963804075.1 uncultured Acidobacteriaceae bacterium
ACAATCGTCATCACTAACCCATAGATCATGACGCAAACAACGAGAAGACCTGTCCCGCGTGTGCGCAAATCAACCTGCCCACCCATAACAAGCACAAACGTCGAGAAAGTGAAAAGGAGGAAAAAGACGCTCGCCCATTTCAACATGCGGTAGCGTTTCCACGGGTCATTTCGTCCAATCATCTCGTTCAGTTTAGTCTAGAGCAACCGAGGCTAGGTCAGTTGGCATTACATCCCCCATAACGCTCATTGACCCGGATCGGCCCCCGCGCGATCATCGGTTCCCTGAATCCGCGCGCCAATCGACCCGCGGTTTAATCCCTGATTTAACTATCCCCCTACATGTTGCACCGGTACTCTTAGTTGCCGAGCAGCGACGCGACTTGCGTTCGGGCGGCGGTGAGGTTCGGCGAGAGGCGAACCGCGCGCTCGACCATGGCTTGGGCCTGTTCTGTGTGGCCTTGTTTCTCGAGCGCTTGCGCCAGCAGCAGATATCCAACATCGCTCGGCTGAATTGCCACGGTTTGGGAATAGGCACGGACGGCACCGTAAAGATCGCCTTGCTTCTGCGAAATCAAACCAATGCCGACTATGGACTTGGGATCGTTAGGCACGATTTGCAGAGATTCCCCAAGGAATTGCTTCGAGGCAGACAAGTCACCGGCTTGATAATCAGCCAGCCCTAGGTCTCTTAAAGCGACGGCACGAAGCATGCCGTTGGAGGCATGAAAGGCGACGATCTGAAAGTGCTCAGTGGCCGCCTGGAGGTTTCCATGAGCCTGCTCGTAGCCGCCGAGGGCGTAATGGGCGGGCATGTCATCGGGGCGGATAGCGACGGCAGCGCGGGAATGGGCAGCGGCTTCGTCGGGCCGACCCTGCTTGGACAAATAGTCGGCCAGCAGATCGTGGGCCATGAAGTTGTTCTCGGTCCGCCCAATCGTGTGTGTCCACAAGGAGGGAGAGTCGTGCCAATAGCCGATCTGGCGATAGGTTAGAGCGCTAAAAACGAACAGCGTGGCGACGGCGGGAATGGCAAGCCACGTCGCGCGGGCCTGGCGAGTCCGCGCCCAATCGGCGATCAGCCAAGTCAGCATCATAAATAACCCGAGGAATGGAATGTATGCGTAGCGGTCGGCCATTGCCTGAAGGCCGGCTTGGACGAAGCCGATCATCGGAACGAACGCGCCCAGAAACCAGAACCATCCCACGGCAAGATAGCGGCGGTCGCGCGCACGGAGCACGGCCACGGTGATGGCTAGCAAGAGCAACGTGGCTCCGAGTGCTTCCCACGTGGGATAAAGCTCGGAAGGATGCGGATAGAGCACTACCAGATTTGCGGGCCAGAACGCTTTGCCCAGGTAGGTAACGTAGGAAACTGCGGCAGTTTCGACTCGGAGGAGCGGGCCGTAGACGGACAATGACTGCACAGCGCCTCCGGCTTGCTGGGCCGCCATGGTCACGGAGGCGCTGGCGGCGGAAAGTGCGAACAGAGGTACCTTTTCGAGCACAAGCCGGCCAATCGATAACCTAGGCAAAGCCAGGGCCGAGCTTGAGGCGCTGGCTCGAATTGTGTCGGCGGATGTGCGAATTGACGTATGAGCTGACGTCCGAACCGATGCTCGGGCCGACTTTCGAGCTTTCGAATCACGACGGCCTTTGGGGATCGCGCCGTCAGCAGGCATTGCGGCGATGCGGTCGAGAGGCCAGTAATCCAAAAGCAAAAGCAGACATGGAAGAGTGATGATCTGTGGTTTGCTGAGCAGGCCTAGCGTGAAGAAAAGGGCGATCAGGAGATAACGTCCGATTCTTGGCTGACGTACGTACGCGACATAGGCGTGCAGTGCGAGCAGGAAGAACAGCATGCTCAGAACGTTTTTGCGCTCGGCCGCCCAGGCTACGGATTCGACGTTGATGGGATGCAGCCCAAATAGCGCCGCTACGAAAAGACTGCGCCAGGTAAATCCTGTGAGGCTTTGGAGCAATAGAAAAACAAGGACGGCATTCGCTGCCTGGAGGAGGACGTTGACCTCGTGGTGGCCCGCGGGATTCAGGCCGAAAAGCTGGCAATCGAGGGCATGAGACATCCATGTCAGAGGGTGGTAGTTCTCGGCGTGAAATGTCGTGAACGCCCATTTCACAGTATCGAGTGTGAGGCCCGTGATTACTGGCGGGTTAATGGTGATGTAGACATTGTCGTCGTAGTTGAGAAAGCTGTTGTGAATAACCGGGATGTAGACGGCGAAGACGCAAGCAGCAAGGACCAAGGCGAGCCCGATAGTTCGGCTTGTGGGAGAAAAAGAGAGTCTGGAAAAAGACGGGAGCTGCTCTTTCTCCAGTTGATTGGCGGCCGAAGGTGACGAAGTCATGGCGGAAAACACTTTGAACCCGGCGTGACAGGAATCGTGAGAGGGTGGGCCGGTTCCCAAGGCGGTTCCTTAGAGGGCTTCGCTATATTTTATCGGAATGCGTAGGCAAGAATGGTCCGTGCAGTGTCCATGGGCGGTTTTTTTTAGCTGTGCGCTTTATTTACCGAGAAGAGAACGAACTTCTTTCTGTGCCGCGGCGAGATCGGGAGAGAAGCGGGCTACGCGCTCGCTGATGGCGGCTGCCTCGTTGGCGTGCCCTTGCTGCTCCAGCGCGCTGGCCATCAGCAAATAGCCGACATCGGTGGGCTGAATGGCCATGGCGCGGGAATACTGGCGGATGGCCTCGTCAAAATCGCCGGTCGCCTGTGCGACCAAGCCGAGCCCAACGATGGGCATGGGTTGATCGGGTGCGAGCGAGTTCGACGTCTCAAAGCATTGCTTTGCCATGGCTAAGTCGCCGAGCTGGCGATAGGCGGAGCCCATGTTGGCATAAGCGTCGGCGCGGAGAATGGGCTGGGCGGCATGTTGGGCTACGACCCGATAGTGCTCGATGGCCGCCCGCAGATTTCCACGCGCTTGCTCGTAGGCGCCGAGGCCGAGATTGGCATCCAGGTCGCCGGGAAGGATGGCGTTGGCGGCATGGAAATGGGCCAAGGCCTCGTCGGGATGGCCTTCATCGGACAAATAATAGCCCAGCATGTCATGAGCGACGGAGTTGTTCTCGGTGAACGCGAGCGTGTGCGTCCAGATGGATGCGCTGTCGTGCCAATAGCCAAGCTGCCGATAGGTGAGACCGCCGAGCATAAGCAGAGCGGCAATGGCGGGAACGGCTAGCCACGTCGCGGGGGCACGATAATTCCTCGCCAAATCGGTGGCCAGCCAAGTCAACATCAAGAACAGGCCGATGAACGGAAGGTAAGCAAAGTGGTCGGGCATGGCCTGGGCTCCGACGCGCACCAATCCAATCATCGGGACGAGCGCACCGAGGAACCAGAGCCATCCCACGGTGAGATAACGCCGCCGGTGCGCGCCCAGCACCGCAGCCGTGATGCCGGTCAGCAGCAGGGCGGCGGTGGCGACTTTCCAGACGGCGAAGAGCTGGCTGGGTTGCGGGTAGACGAGCACCAGGTTCCTGGGACAAAACGCTTTGCCCATGTAATGGGCATAGGAGATGAGGGCTGTCTCCAAGCGCAGGAGCGGGCCAGCCTGGGAGATCGTTATAACAGCGCCGCCCGCTTTCTGCGATTTCATGGTTACAACGGCCGTGGCGGCGGAGAGCGCAAGCAGCGGGAGTTTTTCGAGGATGAGCCATCCGAGCGAAGCCTGCGGCGGCGCGGTTCCATTCGGAGTGCTAGCTTCGGCAGCCGAAACCTCCATCGCGAGCGTGCGGTCGGGGGACGCCCAGCCAAAGCGGTTTAGCGGCCAGTAGTCGAACAACAAAAGCAGAAACGGCAGAGTGACGATCTGCGACTTGCTGAGCAGGCCCATCGCAAACAAAAGCGCGACCGGCGGATAGCGCGCGAGCTTTGGCTGGCGAGCATACGCAACGTAGACGTGCAAGGCGAGCAGGCAAAAAAGCATGCTCAGGACATTCTTGCGCTCCGCGGCCCAGGCTACGGATTCGACATTGATGGGATGCAGCGCAAACAGGGCGGCGACAAACAGGCTGCGCCAGGGGAATCCAGTGGCGGCTTGGAGCAGCAGAAACAGAAGGACGGCATTGGCTGCGTGCAGCAGGACGTTGACTTCGTGGTGAGCGGCGGGATCCAAGCCGAAAAGCTGGCAGTCAAGCGCATGAGAGAGCCAGGTCAGAGGGTGATAATGAGCGCCCTCGACGGTGGTGAAAGCCCACCTTACTGTTTGCGCCGTGAGGCCGGCTTTTACATGCGGGTTGTTAGCGATGTATGTGCCGTCGTCAAAGTTGAGGAAGCCGTTGTGAGCGATGGGGCTATAGGAGACCACCACCACCGCAATCAGAAACAGGGCCATTGGCAGGGTGCGCTTCTCGGGCGAGGCGAACAGACCGGGAATAGGAGCGCGCGACTCGTCCGCTCGTTTCCCGATTGCTGCGATGGCAGGCGCACTCATGGATAGGATGATTCTCAACTAGCCAAGGGTCCTTCGCGAGAAGGAAGTGGATGGCCAAGTGCCGTTGGTCATGCGCCGGCCGAGCGGTTGGAACGGGCTGGGGGTGAATGTACGAACCGTTACTCGGAGCCTAGCACTACTTCCACCACTTTCCCTGCCGGTGCGTTCAAGCGCGTCATCACTCCGTCTTTTTCCGCGCGGATCTCGACTACCTGGCCATTGCCGGCGTGTGCGGGCAGTGAGAAGTTGCCCTGTTTGTCGGTGAGGACAACATCCGGATAGCCGGCGACGGAAACGGTGGCTCCGAAGACCGCGGTCATTTTGTCATCGACGACTACTCCGCGCACCTTGGCTGAAGTATCGGGAACAAGTGTGATCGTGACCGTTGGGTAATAGTCGTTGGAGAGGATGAGAGTGGAGTTGCCTTTCAGAAACTCGTCCTTGACGGCGGCGGAGAAGGTCACTTTCCCGTCAGCGGGGCGAAATTGCGGCGGAATGTCGAGTCTCCATCCGCCTTCGGAAATCTGCGGGTCGTCGACGGGACTGGATTTCAGCTGGGCGTAGTAGACCGGAGTCTTATCGGGCCTGACCAGAAAGACCTGAATATGGTACACGTTCCGCACGTGAAGAATGTGGGAAGCCGCCAGCGGAGTCAGTCCGAAGGCCAGCATGACGAAGGCAAGGAGTGAACCAGCGACGCGGCGCTTTAGACGGAACTGGACTGCGAAAGCGGCGATCGCAAGGACCAAAGCGGCGATGGCGACGATCTCGGGATGAGGAACGTGCCCCGCGATTTTAAGAAGTTGCTCCGGCATAACGCTTCGCCCTATTAGTACAGCGTGGAGAACGAGGAGGTGGCAAGTTCCGAAGGGGAGTGATCGGATGGTAACGTTGGGATTCCTGAGGCGGGAAGACCTCTGCGCTACGGGTGTGTAGCCGCAGGGAGAATCCGATCAAGATCACGCGTTGCACCTGATCGGGCCACGAAGAAATTGTGATCATACAGGTTGCGGTACATACGGCCAGCGATTTCGGCGGCCTTGGGACCGAAAGTCGGGCGCCCGCCTTGCAGAAAAACTACAGTCACAATCCTGCCGATGTCGGTGTTTGCATACGAGGCAAACCATCCGAAACGCGTGCCTGCGTGGGAGCAAGTGCCAGTCTTGCCGAGGATGGATTCCTCGTCAAAATTCAACCGCAGGCTGCGCGCAGTGCCGTATTGAACGGCACCAGCCATGCCATCGGAAAGCTCGGGGATGGCGGAAGCGATATCGAGATGGCGCTTGATGACGGGCTGGAAGTTAGCGACAGCCTCTGGCGAATTGGGATGTTGCAGGTAGTAGAGCGTGCCGCCGTTGGCGATAGCGGCGACCATGGCTCCGAGCTGAAGCGGGGTCATCGAAATGCCTTCGCCGAATGAACACATCTTGCCGACGCCGCCGAGCTTGGGCGAAATTTCTTCTTCGGGATACTCACCGAGGTGCTCGCCAGGAATGTGATATCCGGCGTACTCGCCCAATCCAAATTGATGGGCGTAATACTGGACCTTCTCAAAACCGAGTTTGCGTCCCACGGCCTCGAAATAGGCGTTATTCGAGTGGGCGAGCGCTTCGGTCAAGGTCATGCGAGTACGGCCCGCGATGGGAACTTCGGTTTCCTTGTCAATCAGGCCTTCGCTCACTCCCGCGAGAGCGACCGAAAGCTTGATCGTGGAACATGGCTGCGCGCCACTGGAGAGCGCGAGCTTCTGGTTGACCATGGCGAGAATGCGGCCGCTGGTCGGTTCGATGGCGACGACAGTGCCGTTCATATTGCCGAGGGCGTCAATGGCGGCTTGGCGCACAATTGGATCTTCACCGGCCGTGAGGTCGCCCTCGGTAATGTCGGCGGCAAAGGAACTGGTATGGAACCGCTCGTAATAGCGGCGGCGATGCGCGGCTGACTTGGTAAGCGGCACGCGGCTGTGCGCGAGCGCGTGCATGCGGTGACGGGCGTGCTGATTTTCAGTAACGGAGTGGGATTTCGAGCGTGGCGTGAGGGTATGCGGACTGATGCTGGCAGAAAAACCGCTCGACTCAAGCAGGCACGCTAGCGCGAAAAAACAGACAAGGCGAAGCAAAAAAAGAAAAGACTTACCCCTCACAGGTTCCATCCCCGGATCATATGAATAGCCCCACTGTCCGGCAGGCTATCAGGCGTTTAGGTGCAAGGCAATCGCCAATATGTGCAGCATGGCTGGCGATCTCAGGCAACTATTCGATAGTAGGGGTTTAGCTCGCCTGGCGCAATGAAAAAGTACAAATTGATCAACAGTGGCATTACTTAATAAGTTGTTTAATTGCATCACGTTAACGGTTTTTAGCCGAGGACAAGCCCATTCGTAACGGTTTCATAGTTATTACTATTTTGGTACTGGATTCGGCAGTCGTCTTAGCCTTCGTGCCGCCGGAGGAGCTTAAACGTGCGCAAGTGAGTACATTCTTTGCGTTGCGGGAGCACACTCTTGCGGCGTGCGCAGGGGCGGTACGAACCGTTCAGTCAGATTCCAGATGGGGGAAACTTTGCGAACATCCTTCTGTTTGCTGGCAGCGGGGATTGCTTACACTTTAGTGATGTCATTCACGGCACAGGCGGCGGATCGCAGTTTGGAGGCACGGCAGGCGGAGTTGAATCGGATGCTCGCCGACGAATGGGAGTATACGCTGCGGACCCAGCCGGAGCTGGCCACTCAGGTTGGTGACAACCGCTATAACGACCGGCTCAGCGACTTTTCCGACAAGGCGATTGCCGACGACATTGAGCACACACGGAAAGCGCTGGCACGGTTTGAGGCGCTGGATATCGCTGGATTTCCCGAGCAGGAGCGGCTCAATCATGCGCTGATGGTGCGCACGTTGCGGGAGGGCCTGGAGGGCGCGAAGTTTAAAGACTGGGAGATGCCGGCGACACAATTTGGCGGGATTCATCTGGGATATGCGTCGCTGCCGTTCGATACGCCGCTTCGCAATGTGAAGGATTACGAAGATTATCTTTCCCGCCTGCATCAGATTCCGCGCGTGCTGGAGCAGGCGAGGGGCACATGCGCGACGGAGTGCGCGATCGCCTGATGCCGCCGAAGTATCTGCTGGAGAAAGTGTCGAGTCAGGCGCAGGGAATTGCGGACGATTCGCCGGACGATTCGCTGGAGAAGAGTCCGTTTACCGAGCCGCTGCGGAAAATTTCCAGATTCGATTCCGGAGGCGGACCGGAAGCGGCTGCGCGCGGCGATCGAAGACGCGGTGAAGAACGAAGTCGCGCCGGCGTACGCGAAGTTCGCGAAGTTTGTGCGCGAGGATTACGCGCCGCACGGGCGGGTGGATCCCGGCGTGTGGGCAATGCCGGATGGCGACGCGCGCTACCGATTCGCGGTGCGCCATCAGACGACGACCGATCTTACCGCCCGAACAGATTCACGAACTCGGCGTGAAGAGCGTGGCGGAAATTGAAGCGCAGATGCTGGAAATCGCGCAGGCGCAGGGATTCCAGCGATCTGAAGTCGTTCAACGAACACATCCGGCAGGATCCGGCACTGCACGCGAAGTCTGGCCAGCAGTTGCTTGACTTGTACACGCACTATCGCGACCAGATGTATGGCAAGCTGCCTGGGCTTTTCGGGCAGCTGCCGAAGAACAAGCTGGAGGTTGTGCCGATGGAGGCGTTTCGCGCAGCCTCTAGCTCCCCGCCGACTATTCGATCGGGCGCCGGAGATGGCTCGCGGCCGGGACGGATCAACGTCAACGAATATGCGCCGGAGAAGCGACTGCTGCTCAACGTGGAAGCGATTGCTTACCACGAAGGAGTGCCTGGGCACCACTTGCAATTTTCGATTGCACAGGAACTCACCGGCCTGCCGCCGTTTCGCCGGTATGACCTCGACCTGAACGCGTATACGGAGGGGTGGGCGTTCTACTCCGAGCGGCTGGGGAAGGAAGTTGGCTTTTATCAGGACCCGTATAGCGATTACGGCCGGCTGCAGAATGAAATGTGGCGCGCGGTGCGCTGGGTGGTGGATACGGGCGTGCACTCGCAGCATTGGACGCGGCAGCAAATGGTCGATTACTTCCACGAGCACACGGCGATGGACGACGAAAATATCAATACCGAGGTGGATCGTTACATCGCATGGCCGGCGCAGGCGCTTTCCTACAAGATGGGGCAGATGAAGATTCTCGAGTTCCGCGCGCAAGCGCAGAAGGAACTGGGGCCGAGGTTCGATCTGCGTGCGTTTCACGATGCGGTGCTCGATTCCGGCCCGCTGCCGTTGGATCTGCTACAGGAGAAGATTGACGAGTGGATTAGGGAGAGGAAGTAAGAGCTAGCGACCTCAGCGGCTAAAGCCGGCCGTGCGGGGGCGCGCTTATCGCAGCGCTGAAGCGCTGGCCACCCAAAGGCACGCGGCGGCTCACGCATTGAGAATTACGGCACTCTAAGACTACTGTAGCTTCGCGTATTCCGACTTGGCTTCCTTCCAGGATTGGGACATCCGGGTCGGCGTCTTTCCACAAGGCGAAGAAATCCTGATATGCGGCTTTGGCCTTGGCAGTATCTCCACTGATGACATACGCGCGGCCCAGGCCCAGTTTGGCCAGGGAATGCTCGGGACCGGTCGGGTCGATGCCGCGACGATCCACGATCTTCTGAAACTCCGCGGCCGCTTCCGGACCGCGCTTCGCCTGCAAATACGCGAGGCCGCGAAAGTAAATGGGAAGAAGCCCCTGGCCGATGCCGAATTCGTAAGGTTCGGCCGACCGCAGCGCCTCAATGGCCTGTTCCGGAGCCTTGCGGATTCATCGCCGTCAAAGCCGCCACATCGGGAATGGCTACGTTGTGCAAAAGCGTATCGGCCGGGTAGCGATGACCTTGAATTCGTCCATGATGGCCTGAGCACGGCTCGCGTCGCCGGTCATCGCCAACGCAGTGGCCACCAATTCCAGATTGCTTCGGCCTTGGGCCAGGACAGAACTTGCCGCTGCGGCTTCGCGGGCAAGGGAAGCGTCGCCCACTTCAGCGAGCGTCAACGCCCAGCCGGCTTTTGTGTCCGCCGTTGTCCCCTTGAAGCCAAGCCGGTCGGTCACCTGCGCGGAGCGCTGTATCAACTCCTCGGCTTTATGCATTTGCCCTTGCGCTGCCGCTACTCCGGCAGCATCGGCCAGCAGCAGGTATTCGCTGGGTTTGCCCTCCGCCCATTTCAATTGCCGCTGCATCCCATCGGCGTCCCCGGTCAGGAATGCCAGCTGGTAGAGCTGTTCATGGACGAACAGGTTGTCGGCCTTGGCATCCACTGCGCGTTGCAGGACCGATCGTGCTTCCTCCATGCGATTCAGAGCCATATACGGTCCGGCCACGTGCACATAACCAAACGGGGCATTAGGTTCGAGCCGTATGCACTCGTTCGCCGTGGAGATCGCCTTGTCGAACTGGCCGTAATAAACGTTGTATTCCAATGCCAGGTTGCCGTAAGCGCTGGAATCATTGGGATAGGCCTGGATGGCGAGTTGCAATGTTGCCTTGTTCTTTTCGATATCGCCGGCCGTCGTATAAAAGTGGTCGTCGATGTAGAAGCGCTCGCGTTCGCTCACGCGGTCCCGCAGATCAAAGGCCTTCCTGGCCGCCGCCACCGCTTGATCGTCTTCTCCAAGATTGAAGTAAATGGCCGAGAGTCGACCGTATGCCATGGCAAAGTTCGGGTCGAGTTCGACCGCGTGCTGGAATAAAGGCATGGACTCTGCTTCGCCGCCGCTGTTGCGCATCTCGTCGGCGGCGGCATAGGCCTTCAATGCCTCGAGCGACGACGTGGTCGCTTCGGTCACCGGCGTGTCGAATTTCTGGATCGTCGCCAGCGACTCGCCGAGCTTTCCGCGCAGGCTGGACGCGGCTTTCCCGACCGCCGCCAGCACCGCCTCCTTCGTGGCTGCGGTTACCTGCTCGCGGGCAAGGGAATCGCCGCTGGCGCAGTTAGTGGCGTCGAGCGCAATCACGTACTGGCTCCCCAGGCTGGCGATCGAGCCGCTCAGCATGGCCTTCATGTGTTCGCGCTCGCAGATTTCACGCGCCACGCTGCCGGTGACACGTTCGTCGGCGGGGCGTCCATGAACTGGAGAGCCTTGCGGACGGTCTGATCGGGCGCGATGTTCAGGTAGGGCGATTGCTCAAGCTGCACGGCCAGCGCCTGCTTCAGCGTGCCGTCGAATACGGGGTCACCGGTTGTATTGACGAAGTCGGCGAGCAGATGGAATCTTTTTCGGTGAGTTTTTGCGTGCCGCGCGAGCGCCAGAAAAATGCGCCAGCAATTGCGAGGGCTACGATAAGACCGGCAACAAGCCGCAGCGAACGCTTGGAAGAGGACGTTTGTGCGGAGGCCATCGGTCCCGTCCCGGACAGACTAGCTTGAGCGTGTGAGCCTGACGCGCCAACCGACGCTGCTGCCGCCAAAGGTACGGATTGAGACGATCCGCTTGGATGTTGAGCTACTCGCTGCGAAGAACTGGAAGGTGCCGTTTCCTGCGGGGGTTCTTCCGCTGCAATTTTCTTTCCCGATCCCGAATCCCGCTTCAGACGCTGCAATTCGGCGCGCATCTCCGAGGCATGCTGATAGCGCAAATCGCGATCCTTCTCCAGTGCGCGGTTGATGATGCGTTCGAGTTCGGAAGGAACATCGGGGTTCAAGCGGATGGGCGAAGTTGGCGCGCGCTCCAGGATCGCGTTAAAGATCACCGCCGACGTGTCGCCGCGGAAGGGAAGCGTGCCCGTCGCCATCTCATAGAGCACGGCGCCGAATGAAAAAAGATCGCTGCGTACGTCGAGTTCCTTGCCTTTAGCCTGCTCCGGAGACATGTAGGCGACGGTGCCGATCGCTGTGCCGGGGCTGGTGAGATGTTGATGGTCCGCGCCATCGGCGGTCGCGAGCGTGACGTCTTTTTCCCCGCGGCCAGGCTGGCCGGACATTTTGGCCAGGCCGAAATCGAGGACTTTGGCGTGTCCGCGCTTGGTGACGAAGATGTTCGCGGGTTTGATGTCGCGGTGAACGATGCCTTCCGCGTGCGCCGCATCAAGCGCGTCGGCAACCTCAATGCCGAGCGACAGGAGTTGATCCAGTTCCATGGGACGGCCGGCGATCTGGTGCTTTAGCGTCACGCCATCCAGGAATTCCATGGCAATGAACGCGCGGCCTTCGTGCTCGCCGATATCGTGAATGGTGCAGATGTTGGGATGATTGAGCGCGGATGCCGCCTGCGCTTCACGTTCAAAGCGTGCAAGCGCCTGCGGGTCTCGGGAGACATCTTCCGGCAAGAACTTCAGGGCGACGAAACGGCGGAGGCGGGTGTCCTCGGCTTTGTAGACCACGCCCATGCCGCCGCCACCTAATTTGTCGACAATCCGGTAGTGAGAGACGGTCTGGCCGATCATGATGTCGGGACATCTTAGGCGGGATGCGGGGGCAAGTCAATGAAAGGGAGATGTTTACAGTGGGGCGAATCGCAGCCAGGCGTTCAATGTATATAATCTCTATTAAAACACTTGACTATGGATCGCTTCCTTGGTTTAATTTTCCTGCGAGGTGCAGACAAACTCCCCCTGCATTTTGCACAAGCGGCAAATCCGGCGGGCGGCCGCTCTTAAAGCGGCGAGGCTCATCCCCATCGCCGGAGCCGGCTCGGCCACGGGACAGTGGCTGGAATTCATCGTCGTGACACGAGCTGTCATAACACGATCTGTTGTGACACAAGGAGGAATTGCAATGTCAGCGGATCATCCCAAGAAATCCCCCAATGGCTTTTTCATTTCGCTCGATGCCTGGGCAGTGATTGTTGCGCTGCTGCTGGCGCTGGCGGTGAGGCTCGGTCTTCTGAAGAACATATCTTGGTGAGGCAGCGGCGGTAACGCCGCGATAGTAGGCAGCGAGTGCAAGGCCACAGCAACACAGAAATTTCAGATTTTCCTGCGGAGAAAATTATGGCTTCCTCAACATCGGTATGGCGTGCGGAGTCCGATAATCGAACATTCAATGCCTGAGCATTTTCCTGGGTGTTCTTTTGCTGGCTGGAATTGGCTATGCTGCGAAGGTCCTTGAGCGCACAGTGAACACATACGCCAAGGCGCACCATTGGACGTTTCCCAACATCGAGTATGTTCTGTGGGCGATTCTTATCGGGCTGGTGATCTCGAATACGCTGGCGATCCCGAAGATTTTCCATTCGGGCATCGCGACCTATGAGTTCTGGCTGAAGCTTGGAATTGTGCTGCTGGGGGCGCGTTTTGTTCTGGCCGATGTTCTGAAGCTGGGCGGCATCAGCTTGGCGCTGGTCGTCGTCGAAATCACGCTATCGCTCGCGCTGATGACGTTCCTCGGAAAACTGTTTGGACTGAAGCCGAAGCTCATCTCGTTGCTGGCGATTGGATCGTCGATCTGCGGCGTTTCGGCGATCATCGCGGCCAAGGGAGCTATCGATGCCGACGATGAGGATTCGTCTTTTGCGATCGCAGCGATTCTGGCACTGGGAGCGCTCTCACTGTTTACCTTTCCGGCAATTGCTCATGGCCTGCACATGAACGATGTTTCCTACGGTTTATGGGCCGGACTGGGAGTGGACAACACGGCTGAAGCGACGGCGGCAGGAGCTTTGTATTCCGACGCCGCAGGCAAAGTGGCCGTGCTCGCAAAGACGGCGCGGAACGCCATGATTGGCTTCGTCGTGCTGGCATACGCGATCTACTGGGCGGGAAGGGGGCAGGCCGAAACCGTGACCAACAAAGCGGCGTTTCTGTGGAAGAAATTTCCAAAATTCATTCTTGGATTCCTTTTGATTTCGTCGCTCGTGGGATTTCACACGTTCGATAAAAGCCAAGTGGCGTCGCTGGGAAATCTGTCGAAGTGGGCATTCCTGCTGACGTTTGCCGGAGTCGGCTTGCGCACGAATTTCCGCGAAATGTCGAAACAGGGATTGCGTCCGTTTATTGTTGGCGCTCTCGGGGAGATCCTGATCGCGTGCCTTACGCTCGGATTGGTCGTTGGCGCGAATCAAATCTGGGGGCTGTAGCGGGTCGCGACAGGAGGAACCTTCGTTGAAGAATTAAATCCGACGCGGCTTGATCGAACTCACCGATAAGCTCAACCAGCGCCGGGTCCACGCGGGCGAGGGCGCCCGCGCCACAAAAAAAACACTGTGCTATTCGATTATCATCTCGGGTTCGCGTCCGGGAGGTCCCGACGGTTTTTGAGCCGCCTTTGATGACGTCCGCGCCGCAGCTGCGCTTGTGTCTCCGCTTACGCTTTCTCCTTGAGGCTCGGCGATATCCGAGAGATCGAGCCGGAGATTCCCCGGATTAGTTGCAAAAGCGAGTCCGGTATCAAGCGGGATTGTCCCGGCGCGAACCAGCTTCTCGATATTGCCGTCGAAGTCCTGCATACCTTCCGTATCTCCGTCGCGCATGGCATCGAGCAGCGTCTTGCCTTCCTGCTCGCCTTTTTCCATGTATTCGCGCGTGCGCAGAGTTGAAGTCAGAATTTCGATGATGGCGACGCGCCCGCCTTCTTTCTTGGGGACAAGGCGCTGCGACACGATATAGCGAAAACTCTTTGCCAGCCGCGTCCGTATGATCTCCTGATCGCTTAACGGAAACGCGCCGACGATGCGCTCCACGGTCTTGGATGCGTCGATAGTGTGGAGGGTGGAGAGCACAAGGTGGCCGGTTTCGGCCGCTTCCAGCGCGATCTCAATCGTTTCCTTGTCGCGCATTTCGCCCACCAGAATCACCTTTGGAGCCTGGCGCAGAGCGGCACGCAGAGCGAGCGCGAAACTCGGCGTATCGCTGTGCAGTTCCCGCTGGTGAATGATCAACTTCTTGTGGCGATGGATGAATTCGACCGGATCCTCGATGGTGAGAATGTGGTAGGACTTGGTTTCGTTGATGCGGTCGACAATGGCCGCCATGGTGGAAGATTTTCCCGAGCCGGTGGGCCCTGTCACCAGCACGATGCCGTTCTTCAGGTTCGCGATCTCGCCAAGTTGCGGCGGCAGGTTGAGGTCCGCGAAAGTGGGGACGGTCTTGGGAATCACGCGCATCACAATGGCGTGGCTTCCGCGTTGCAGAAAGATATTGACGCGAAAACGGCACTGGCCCGGCAGGCTGTAAGAAAGATCGCAGGAACCTTGCTGTTGCAGGCTGCTCTTGGCTTGCTGGCTGCCCGCCATCAGCTCTTCGGAGATGCGGTGTGTATCGTCGGGCGACAGAGCTTGTAGTCCGCGGATTCTTACTGGCACTAACTGGCCGCTGACTTCGATATGAGGCAGGCTGCCTGGGGAGAAAATGAGATCGCTGACGTACGGCGCGGCCTGAAGCATGGCGAGCAAAAGCGCGGGCGTGGGGATGCCCTGGTTCGTCGCGGGCGAATTGGCGCTTGGGGCAGTGGCAGCTGGAACTGCGGCAGTCGTGGACAAAGGCTGTCTCCTCGATGCAGATTACCGTTCGCGTCCGGTGGCCTCAAGTAACGAAAGGTTGATGGTGCGATTGTTCCGAACGCCACATCGGGCGTTATCGGGTCATAGGGAAAATCCCTATTGCGCGGGTCGTTTCGCGGGAGGCGCTTTCGTGTTGTCCGACAGCTCCAGCATTTGAGCCATGAAATGGACGAGACGAAGGTTGTCGGCGAGCGAAGGCTTGCCGTCCATCGAAGCGTGGCTGAGCGCCGGACTCATGAGCGCGTCTTTCACTAAGCCTGAGGGAATGTCGTGTTGCAGCCAGAGCATCTCCGACGGTGGGATCACGTTATCGGCGGCTCCGTGCAAAAGTAAGACCGGAACATGTAGAGATCCTAATTGCCCGTGCGGAGACACGGGCGCCATCTCTGTTACATGGCGGGCGATCGGATTGCTTCATCTCACCGGCCAGCGCATCCACGTTGTGCCTGTAGAGTAAATCCATTTTCTGGCGAGATGGTGCGCTCAGCCGTTCGGCAACTTTCTTCGATTCGCCGACCTTCTCCCATAGCAACAGCTGGAGCGCATCGTGGGCTGTGCTGATATCGGCGGGTGGGAAAAAATCTTCGGGATGGGAATAGATAAGGGTCGAGGGGACCGTATCAGTGGGCCTGCATGGCGAGCGTGGTGCCGTCCGGGCGGGAGATCGTGTTCGTGATCAGGAACTGGGAGACGCGCGCGAGGTCGTCGTGTGCTCCCACCGAAACCACGAAGCCGATGTAAGGCGCGTATTGCGGGCGGGCGGCGGCGATGAGAGACAGGCCGCCTCCAAAGCTGATGCCGAGCACGCCTACCTTTTGACCAGTGTCGGTAGAAAGGCTGCGGGCGGCGTAACCGATGAGGTCGATCGTGCGGCTGTCGATCTGATAATCGGCGAGGGCGGAGAGCTCGGGCGTCAGAACGCGAATTCCTCCGGCCGACATGGCGCGCGCAAATGCGACCAGCCGCGGCTCGTCGATACCAAGATGATGCACGCCGTGCACGACGACCATCGCCGGCGCGTTGGCGATGCCCTGCGGAATGTACAGCCGTGCGCGGATCGGGCCGGCGGGTGTGGGAACCTCGGTCAGCTTCTCTTCAATGGGATAAGTGCCGAAGCTGGCGAGCGTGCCCCAGTGCTGCGGATTCTCGATCCGCAGTAGCAGAGCGACGGCGCGCAGATGAGTGATCACCGGGCGCGCAATAAGCAGTCCAATTAGAAGAACCAGGCCGAAGAAGAGAGCGAATGCGATGCGGCGACGATCGCGTTCGTCGGGAGAGGCGCACTGCAGTTTGCTCGCTGGTGAGTTCAAGGATTGAAGCTCAAGTATGCCGTTTCCTGGAGAATTGGGCTAGATGAATGTGAAGGCGCGGGCTTTGAGGCATTAGCTGGTTTTGGGGCATAATGGCCTGCTCAGGACAATTATCTTGGCGTCTAATTTAAGGAGGACGTATTTCGAGCCAAAACGTATGAAGCGACCGCTCGCTGTGTTGATAACTGTGCCGGAGCAACGGTATCGTCTTTGTCGTAGGCGCGAATCTCTTTCCCGATTGGACTTGGAGAGTTCTGAATGCGGCGAGGAGTGCTAAGACAGGATTACTTGGAGAGAGGACACCGGTGATAGAACTGTCGAAGTATGCACCGCCGCCTGGTGGCTCGGCGGAAATAGAGCAGGTATCGTGTCCATTGCCACCACAGAATTCGCTCTACACGCTTGTCGTGCCTACACCGCGTGACGAAAGCTGCTCACGACAGATCGGCGACGTGTCCTTGAACAACTATGGGATGGTCGGCAACCCATTGCGCGGTTGGGTAGGCTGCATCGATGGGAACGATCTTCAAGGCGTGCGCATCGACGCGATGAGTCGCAATGGGAAAGACCGTCTTGCATCAACGATCACGAACCCGAAAGGAAGGTTCGTGTTCCCAAATCTCAAGGCTGGAACCTACCATGTGGCAGTGAGCTCCAGGAGGTTGGAACGGGTCAACGCGGTCGTGACTACCGACCCACGATCTCAAGACGCATTGTGTCTCGTGGCAGCAGGAACTACGGAGCAGTAGTATATGGTCGTTGGTAAATTCCCATGCACTACCTGCCTACGCGGGCGGGGGCGCCCGCGCCACACTTGAATCTGAACCTCGGCGCCTTAAGCTGGTACATACTCAAGCAAATGGT
>CAWDPB010000022.1:0-8191 GCA_963804075.1 uncultured Acidobacteriaceae bacterium
GGCAACCGTCCGCCGAGCCTCGGCGGCCGCTCGAACAGGGCGGCCGCGTTCTTGCCTTTATCGGCAATCGGGAAGGGTTGCGTGCACTCCGTGCATTCTCAGAGCTTCATGAGGCTCTGCGGTTCTCTGCCCAGTTAGATACCGGGTCCAAGTCGGAATGGGTTCAGACCGAGCGCTTTGTTATGCACGAGGTTCTACAGCTCATCTGCGCGCGCGCGCAGGCGCTTACCCAGGCTGAAACCGTTCTGGTCGCTCTGTTCGATGAAAATGGACTCGCATGCCACGCTGCTGCCGGGGCTCTCGCCGTTCCCCAAGGCGCACGCCTAAACATCGAGTCCAGGCTACTTCAGGACAGCTTCGACTCAAGCAAAACTCTTTGCTCCGACGAAATAGAAACAGATCCGAGAGCTCAGTGCGACTTTGCTCGCCGCATCGAGGCGCGCTCGACGGTAATCGTTCCGTTGTGCGGACAGAGCGAGCGCCTCGGCGTGCTGCAAGCGTTCTCGACGGTTCCCGGTGCTTTCACGGATTGGGATGTGCGATGCCTCGATCTTCTCGGCGAACTGGTTCTTGGGGCGCTGAAGCCGGCGGATCAGGACAGGCGTGCACAGCGGCTGAGCGAAAGGAATGCATCAGGTGCGCGGAACGGATCGAGAGAGGGACAGTTCGCATCGGCCGCAGCCGCTCTTGCAATGCCGGGTGGTTCAGCGGCCCTGCGAGATGGTGGGTCTTCGGTGGGTCCAACCGAAGCAAGTTCGAGGAGAGCGGAGCAACTTGCGCCACCGGGTTCGAGGTCCACGGATGCCCAACTTGGCGAGGCGCGCGCAGATGGCAAAGCAGAAATCGCAGATTTGCAGCGGACTTTGGCCACAACGAAGGAACAAGCACTTAGCAGACTACTGAAAGAGTCGGTTGCACGCCGCGTCGTTTCCTCAGCGGCTGAAGCCGGCACTGAAAAGGGGCCGGTTATCGCAGCGGTGAACCGCTGCGCCACCCAAAAACAACCGCCGAGCCGATTTTTTCAGCAACCTGGCAAACCGTGGTTTCTGCACGATGTGTTTCTGCCGTTGACCTCGCGGCCGGGACTGAGCGTGGTTGCCGGGATGGTCGCGATCGCTGGTTTGTTTTCCGCAGGGGTGTGGTGGGGAATGCAGGTTGACACGCGCACCCGGGCTACACACGGGCCAATCAAGATCGCCGCAACATCGCAACGGGCTTCCAGTTATACGCCTTCAGACATTTCCTCGCCGAGCGCCGGCGGTTCAGAGACGGGCGATGTGAGCCAATCGCCGGACGCGGCGCTCGCCCCCGTCGCAGAGAATAAGCTGGCCGATTTACCAAAAATCACTAGTGTGCGGCACTGGTCGTCGCCTGGCGGTACGACGGTGGTGATCGATATGGACAATCAGGTGAATTATGAAGTTCATCGCCTAATGTCGCCCGATCGAATCTATTTCGATCTCCACGACACAGCGCTGCCGGCCGATCTGGAAGGAAAAACAATGGACGTGGGCGATGCGTCGCTGGCGAGCGTGCGGATCGCGCAGCCTATTGCGGGTGTGACGCGCGTCGTGCTCGACACCAAGGATGGGTCGAATTTCTCCGTCAGCATGGAAACGAATCCTTATCGTCTGGTGATTGAGCTGCGTAAAGGGCCGGAAAGCCTTGTTGCTGGCCGCGCTGCCACCGCTCCAGCGCCGCTGACGGCGAAGGTTAGCCCGCCTCAGCTGGCTCTTCCAGCGCGCACGGGAAAGTTCCGCATTGTGCTCGATGCGGGGCACGGCGGGTGGGATCTTGGAACAGTGGGGCGGCAAGGCTTGCTCGAGAAAGACCTTGTGCTCGATGTGGCGCAGCGTCTAGGGAAATTGTTGCAGTCACGAATTGGGGCGGATGTGATGTTCACGCGCACGGCCGACGATTATGTCGCGCTCGATCAGCGCGCCGACTATGCCAACCAGGCCCAAGCCGATCTTTTCGTTTCCGTTCATGCTAATTACAGCAACGAGGCCACGGCGCGCGGCGTAGAAACTTACTACACGAATTTGTTTTCGGCGCCGGGATTAAAGGAAATCGAGAAACAATCGACGGCGATTCCCCCGCCGGCACCCGCGGCGTTAAGCGCTCCGGGATTGCAGGAAAAGACGGAAGAGTCGCGAAGGCTTGCCGCCAGTGTGCAGCGTTCTCTTTATGCGACCCTGGCGGCAAATAATCCCAACATACGGGATCGCGGAATTAAGGACTCATCGTTTGTGGTGCTGACCGGAACGACCATGCCGTCGATCCTGACGGAGATCTCGTTCGTCAGCAGCCCCGCGGACGAGCACAATCTCCAATCGGAAGCCTATCGGCAACAGATTGCCGAAGCTCTCTACAAAGGGATTGCGAGCTACGAAGAAGCCTCTCCACGTGCGAAGGTGGCACAGCTGCATAGCTCCGCTGGCAGCCGATAAATCTAGCTGTCTAACGGGCTGCGGAAAAAGTCATTGCAGACGCCAGAAGCCGCCCTCAGGCGCTGGAAGCGCGGACCCATTCTCCCCGACTTAGCGGCACGAGTGGAAGAAGTTATTGAAAGAAGTCGGGAGACACGCTCAAAACAGCCGCTGGGGCTAAAGCCCTAACCGAATCAAAGCTACTTACGCGGCCCTGAAGGGCCGCTCTTCCACGGTTGTAGCGATGTTCCTAACTCTTTCCGCAACTTCTGAAACTCGTACCTTCCCAAAACAATCGTGAGTCGCGTTTTTCCGAAGCCTGCCAAGCGTTCGATTCAATTTGTAGCGACCCCGCCGTATTTCGCGAGCCATTTCAGCTCTTCACGGACTTTGATTTTGCCGTGCCAGGGGTTCTTGTCGATGGAATGGCCCTCACCGGGGAAGATCAGGAGGTCGATTGGAACGCCCAACTGGTGCAGGGCGCGGTCGAGCAAGTAATCCTCCAGCACAGGAACGCGAATATCGTCGGCGCCGGCGACCATGTGGGTGGGCGTGCGGACCTTGTCGATCTGGAAGATCGCCGCCTCGCTGTCGTAGCGGTCGCGCGCTTCCCAGGGTGTGCCGCCCAGGAAATAAGAATCGTCGAAAGTGGAGTCGTCGTTTCCCCAGTCGGCGACGTTCTCCACTCCTCCCGCGCCTGTAACTGCGGCCTTGAAGCGCGTGGTTTGCGTGATCAGCCAGTTGGTCATGTAACCGCCGTAGCTGTAGCCGCCGATGGCGAGCCGGTCGAGATCGGCGATTCCGTCCTTCACGAGCGCGTCGACGCCGGTGAGGATATCGCGGCCGGGGCCCGAGAAGGCTTCGGGAACGATAGCGAGCGCAAACTTGTCGCCGTATCCGGTCGAGCCGCGATAATTCGGCTCAAATACCAGCCAGCCGGCCGTTGCAGCCAGACGATCCCATTGGTACCAGTCCGCTTCGAAGTGGTTGCCGTCGGCGTCTTGCGGGCCGCCGTGGATAAAGACAAACACCGGCAGATTCTTCGCCTCGAATTTTCCCGGCGGGTACATCAACATGCCCTCAATCGGCGTGCCGTCGCTTGAAGTCCAGCGATAGGGCTTGGCTTTGGGGAGATCGCGCTGGGTAAAAAGACTGTTGAACGAAGTAATGCCGCGTGCGGACGACAGTTTGTCGGGGCCTTCGGAAATGTAAACTTCGGCTGGACGCTCGATGGCCGAGTGGACGAAGGCGAGCCGAGGCGAACTGCGCGGCGAGTCGGGATTTTCGTACTCTCCGGGCCAGCCTTCCCTCTTCACCGCGGGAGCTTGCGGGCTGGACTGCGAGTAAAGTTGAATTTCAGTTCCTATGCGGCAGGCGCAAAGGACCGATCCATCGGGCTGCGCAGTGTACTTGACGACCTCGCCTGGAAATTGCGCAAACCAGCGCGTGACTGTGCCGGAATCCGTATCGACGGAATAGAGCCTGGGCTGCGGATCTTCGTACTTCTTTTCGATTGAGCCGAGATTGATCTGAAAAAATAAATGGCGATTGTCTTCCGCCCACTGGAGATTCGATTCGACGGCTTCATTCTGAGTGAGGCGGCAAGGGGTGGTTTCCGGTCTTGCGGACGAATTTGAGTCCGCGGCTGAAGGATGAGTGGATGGATTTTGCGCGCAGGGCTCTAACTTGGCGGGCGCGGAAGCCTCCGCAACTTTTGACGGCGATGAAGTTGGGTGCGCCAAGCTGACGAGATAAATCTCGATGTCTTCCATTTTTTCCTGACGTTGCGAGACCGAGTTACTCACGAACGCGAGCTTCTTGCCATCGCGCGCAATCGTCATCTGGTCCACGCGCAGTGGTGTATGCGCGATCGCAACAGCTCCGGGCGTGACATTCGAATCCTTCTCGGCGTCCGGGATTTCGCGCGACCCGTCTGCGCGATGGCGCGCGAGAGCCTCGTCTAAATTCAACCGAAATATCACATCGCCACGTTCGTCACCGCGATACCGGACCACATCCTTCCATTCCTTCTTGTGCTCGTCGGTCTGGTCTTTTGACCACGGTTGGCGGGTTGAAAAGTAGATGGAGCTGGAGTCGGCGGCCCAGGCAAAAGAGTGCACTTCTTCGCTGCCAGCGGTCAGCGGGAACGCTTCGCCTCCATTGGCGGGAATCAGATAGAGTTGAGCACTCTCCTTGTCGCTGTCATCGCTGCCACTGTCGTCAGACTTGCCAGCCGCGGCGGCTTTGCGCTCGGAAAGAAAGGCGATCCATTTTCCATCGGGAGACCACTCCGGGTCCTTGTCGCGGCCCGATCCTGTGAGCTGCACCAATGTTCCCGATTCACCGGAGATGCGGTAGAGCCAGAGATCCTTGCGGAATATCTGTTGCTCCCAATCCGCTCTGTCCGTGGCAATGAGCACGGAGTTTCCATCGGGTGAGAACTTTATCGAGTCGAAGGCGACTGAGTTGAAGAATTCATCGAGTGTGAGCTTGGGCTTGACCGTCTGCCCCATCAACAGAGCGGGGAACGCAAACAGCGCCAAAACAAGGGACGTAACGATGGGAGAACTGCGTAACACTGGTCGATTCATGCCGTATCCGATCCACGTGTGGTGTCGAAGATCTGCTCGTTGCTGAGAGACAACGTAGTGTACATGGATTTTCCAATCCCAGAACCCCGCTCTCCGACGTTGGCGAGCCGCTTTATGTTGCTGCAAAGACTGCAATCCGGCTGCGAGCGCATGCAACTTTCGTGGTGCACCGAACGGATTAGCCCGCATTTATGCGGCTAAGGGGTGCTGAGCCTTTGCCACGACTTCTATTGACAGGCTGGCCATTCGATAGCAGACTCTATCAAGTCGGGTGGGGTATTGTTCCGCGAATAGTGTGCAGAGAAACGGCGACTGTCGCGACCTTCAGGCTCACATTTCAGCCTGTGCCACTTCCCGGCTTCGCAACAACCCGGGAATGCGGTTCCCGGTTCTTAGACGAATTACTTCATGCAGAACATCAACATCAGACGGGAGCGGGTGCAAACGTGGGGTTTGCCTCCGTCAACGCGAGACTGATTTTCACAAGCAAGGTGCGGCCGCCAAGATTTGGCCAGGAGAGAACTATGCAAACACGAATCACGAGGTTTTTGTTATTAGCTGCAACCGCAGGCTTGCTTGCCACAGCGACGAGTGCCTGGGCACAAAGCTGCCCGGCTTCGCCCAACTACAGTCCGGATTTCAGCTCGAACCAGAGCTGTCTTACACCCAATAACAATGGAGCCGACCCTGGGTACCCCGGCTTTCTATCCGCCGACTCCTCCGCCACCGACCGGCGTAAACAACGTGCTGAGGCTCACGCCGAATCAGTTCTTCACGGCGGGATCGGCCTGGTACAACACACAGCAGAATGTGACCGGCGCGTTTTCGACTACGTTCACGTTTCAGCTCGGCGGGACGACCGCTGGCGGGAGCGGCAACGCGGACGGCATCGCGTTCCTGATCCAGAACTCGGGGACGAACGCCCTGGGCCCTGACGGCTGCGGCATCGGGTTTGGCGACGACACTCTGATCGGCTGCGCTCCGGCGACTGGGGGCATCACGAACAGCTTGGCCGTCGAGTTCAACACCTATCAGAACGGCGGCATTGACCCCAGCAATAGCGACGTTACGATCCAGAACTGCGCTGGAACCGGGCCGAACAGCGTGGACCCTAGCTGCTCAATCGCAGTCACCGACCTCACGCTGTTGGCAAGCCCGATCAACCTTGCGGATGGGAACGTTCATACGGTGACGATCAACTACTCCGGACCCAGCACTACCCTGCTGGATGTGATCATCGATGGCAACGATCTGTTTCCTGCTACTGAGAGCAAGAACTACGATGGCGTGCTGTTTAATCTTTCCAGCATCGGCTTGAACGGGAACAATGCCTGGGTCGGCTTTACGGCTGCCACGGGCGGCGGAGATGATAATCAGGACATCCTGAGCTGGACGTTCACACCGAACTCCCAGACTAGCGTGATCACCACCGGCTCGCCCGCAACCCTTTCTTTCCCCAACGCTGCTGGAAATACCGCCTACGCGTACACCGCGCAATTGACGACCTCTTATCCGAACCCGGTCATTCAGGTGCAACCGATTCTGATGACGCCAGCGGCCTGCGATGCGCTGGTACAAGCCAATTTCTGGCCTGCGCGCTGCTTCGTCTATCAGAATGCCGAGAACACTGGGATGGATGCGGCTGTGATGTTTGCGGTGACGTGCCCGAATTCTCCGGGCGGAACCTGCGGCCAGAACGTCAACCAGAACTTCTTTGCTTCGCTCGGCACTTCGTTCAACTTCCTGTATTCGGACAATCCGTGGTTCATCTATCCGGGAGAGCTCGCCATCCTGAATCCGTTCCCTGGCTGGCTGAAGGGTGCGGGGCCGAATCCTCTATTGCCTTGCAGGCCACCGACACATGGTCCTCTGTTCCAGAGCAACCAAATCACGTCGTTCTCGGTCGCAGGCGATCCTGGCGGCAAGACGGTTGGCGGAAGCGGCGGAACTGGCTCGTGCTGGGTGGCTACGTACGATACTCCGGGCGAACTCTGGCCGGGGATCAATATCACGTTGCCGAAACCCGGGGTCTATACGAAGGGTCAGGCGGTTACAGCGACATATAGCTGCAACAATCCGCTCACGTCGAAACCTGCGACTAGCCCCGTTGGTCCTTATTTGACAGCGGCGAGCTGCTCGCAATTCAGCGGCGCGGAGGCTGGATGCACACAAACCAGCAACGGACTGTCGTGCACTGGAACGGTCAACACATCGCAAAGAGGATTGCAGACATTCTTTGTGACGGGGACGGATTCCGGCGGCAATCAGAGTGTGGATCTGGCGCTCTATGAAGTTAAGTAAGCCACTGAATTAGAAAACCAAGGGCGCCGCGAAAGCGGCGCCCTTGGTTTTGTGGATACAGGAGTATCGAGCTTGGGCAGGACGGCTCCGATATCCCTGGACCGCTACGCCGTATTTCTGCCTCAGAGGTTGTCTCGGTTTACGATATTGAAACAGCCCACTACCGAGTGACTGGTACTGATCTGATTTAGATCAGTGCCGAGTGACTTCCGTCCTTGACCACCGTTCATTTCCAGATATACTCAAGCGTTCACTTCAGTTCGCCGGATTCTGGATCGAGGGGGCTCGAAATTCGGAGGAGGCGGAATTGGTGTACCGTGGATCGCTTTCCATCCCCTGGCAGTTCGTGGTTCCCGCCTGCAGCGAATCTTTTTTCCTCGAATGTTCTGTTGAACCTGCATTTCAATGGGAAGGACAACTATGTTCGGGTTAAGCAAGTGGGTCGCGTTCGGACTTACAGTCTCTGATGCTGGGAGCGCAGCAAGCGCGAGGGGGAGTGGAATTTCAGCCGGTTTCGTCCGAGGAATTGAGAATGACCAGCGAACCGCTGGCCCCGGGAGCCGCTGCGATCATTCTGTACCGGCAAGTGGACCGGGATGATAACGGCCGCACTTCCCATGAAGACAATTACATTCGAATCAAGATCCTGACCGAAGAAGGTCGTAAGTATGCCAACGTCGAGATTCCATTCTGGAAAAAAAGCGGCGATGTCGTGAACGTGAAGGCCCGCACGATCAGGCCCAACGGCTCAATCGCAGATTTCGGGGGGCAGGTCTTTGAGAAGAACCTTGTCAAAGGAAAGGGAGTGAAGTATCTGGCAAAGACCTTTACCCTGCCAGACGTGCAGGTGGGGAGCATCATCGAATTGTA
>CAWDPB010000023.1:0-5000 GCA_963804075.1 uncultured Acidobacteriaceae bacterium
ATATGCCTGTGCCCAGCGGCTTGGTCAGACTAGCACATCGCCGTCGTGCGGGTTTCCAGCGCCGCGGCCACCGCGGGATCAATATCATGCCGTAAATCGCAAAGCCAAGTTTAATCTCGTCATCTTTGATGCTGTGCCCGCCGACCAGTGCGACGCCCGCCTGGCCCAAGGTTTCCATGGCCCCCGCCAGCATCCGATACATGATTTCCCCATCGAGAGTTTCGGATGGAAAGGCGAGGATGCTCAGCGCCGTGCGCGGTTCGCCGCCCGATGGTGCAGATGTCCGACAGGCAATTGGCGGCGCAGATGCGACCGAAAAGGTGCGAGTCATCCACACAGGGCGTGAGTAGACGTCCACCGTCTGCACCAGGCAGAGGTTGTCGGCGATTCGGGTACGGCGGCATCGTCCGCCGCGGCCAGGCCGGAGATCACGGCAGGGTCGTTTACCGGTGGGAGCCGGGCAAGCACCGCCTCCAGATCCGCGGGGAAACCTTGGAGGCGCACCCGGCGTTGTGGCGCACCAGGCTGGTCAATTTCATGTTGGCGCCCCGGCCCGCTCCAGATCCTTTTGCAGCTTCAGGGCATTGCCCTGCACCGTAAAATCCAGATCGCGGATGGGGAAGCCAGTGATAATATCGCGCACCGCGCCGCCCGCGAGATACACGTTCATCCCAGCTGCTTTGGCAGCTTCTACGACGGATGCGACAGCTTTTTGTTGGTCCGGCGAGAGCCGGGTTTCCAAGGTGTAAATGTAGTCGGCCATGCCTTCTTAATCGCCTTTTGGTGGCTGGAGCCGAGCGTTATTCACAGGATTTCCACAGGAAAGCCCGTCCACGCCGCAAAGAGCGCTCTTACCTGCCAATCTAACTCGCTCTATACATTAGACTTATATACTAGACCCGTGATTCCAGCAAGCTAATGAAAATAACACAAGGTTTACCCATTTGGCTACTGCTGAAGCCGCAATCCGTGCCTTTCCCGCCCGAAAATGCGAGAATCCAACAGGAGCTTTGTGCCCGCCGACACATGTTAACTGCATGGGCCGCGCCAGTTTACAAAGCTGCCTGCCGCCAGCCATGCCCTCGACCCACAAAAAGGTGATCGTCCACAAGCACGACCGCGATTCCGTCAGCGGATTCGTCGCTCCGGCAAATTTCGTGGTCGATGGCAAACTCGAACTGCTCAATACTTCCGGCAATGTCGTAGCCATCGATCTGCGTGACATTAAGGCTGTCTACTTCGTCCGCGAGTTTTCCGACTCCGATCTCATCCTGCGCAAAACCTTCACCACCCGTCCGCGCACCGAAGGCCTGTGGGTACGTCTGAAGTTCAAGGACAGCGACGTCATCGAAGGCATCCTGCCCAACGACCTCACCCAGAATCCTCCCGAAGGATTCCTGATGAATCCTCCCGATCTGCGCTCGAACACACAGCGAGTCTTCGTGCCGCGCTCAGCGCTGTCGTCGGTCGTGGTGCTAGCGGTCATCGGATCCGCCCGCCGCCGTCGCAAGATCGCGCTCGACGCGCAGCAGGTCGCGCTGTTTGAGGAAGAAGCGTAAAAGCGGACCAAGATGTTCACCCGCTTAAGAGGTTTCCTCCGTGATCTCTGTGTACTCCGTGGTTGAGCTTTTTTGCGGGCGTCGCGAGGAATCTGCGCCGGCGATCTACTGACTGGCCGCCCCCCGGTTGCTACAATTCCCGACAACCATGAAACTCTCCGAGATAGCCGCCGCCATCCACGCACGCCTTGAGAACGCTTCTCCCGACACCGAAATCTCCGCCGTCTCCGGCATCGAGCACGCCATCCCCGGACAACTCACCTTCGTCAGTAACCCAAAATACGCGGCCGCCGCCAAGACCACGCGCGCCTCGGCCGTCATCGTCGACGAGAACTTCCCTGCCATCGCCGCCGGCATGTTGCGCACCAAGAACCCTTATCTCGCCTGGGCCAAAGCCGTCGAACTCTTCTATCAGCCGCCGCAATACGCTCCCGGTATTCATCCGACGGCGGTTGTTCATCCCACGGCCAAGTTCGGCAGGAACGCGCACCTCGGCCCTTACGTCGTAATCGATCAGGATGTCGAGATCGGAGACAACGCCGTTCTGCTCGCCCACGTCACCATCTACCGCGGAGTCACAATCGGCCACAACTTCTTCGCGCACACGCACGCAGTCGTGCGCGAGTTCTGTCAGCTCGGCAATCACGTCGTTCTGCAAAATGCGGCGATCGTTGGCTGCGACGGTTTTGGTTTCGCCAAGGATGACGGAATTCAAAACGCAAGCAACAAAGATGCACAGGGTGAACACAAGAAATCCGCCTGGCATAAAATCGTCCAGTCCGGCAACGTCGTTATCGGAGACGACGTTGAAATCCAGGCTTCCAGCTGCATCGACCGCGCCGCTGTTGGCCAAACTGTCATCGCGCGCGGCGCTAAAATTGACAACCTGGTTCAGGTCGGCCACGCCTCCACCGTCGGAGAAGATACGCTCCTCTGCGCGCAGGTCGGACTCGCCGGTTCCACCGAAGTCGGCAACAATGTAATTCTCGCCGGCCAAGTCGGAGTCGCCGGCCACTGCAAAATCGGAGACGGCGCCATCGCCACCGCCCAGAGCGGCATCCCGAACGACGTGGAAGCGGGTAAAACAGTCAGCGGCTATCCCGCCATCGACAACAAGTTATGGTTACGATGCTGCGCCGTGTTCAACAAACTCCCCGACTTAGCCAAGGCAGTAAGAAAATTGTAGAAACGGACTTATCGAGGTTGGACATCAGAGGCCCTAAGAACGCCCCCAATAAGACTGTCATCCTGAGCGCAGCGGATACAAGCGAAGCGCAGCATCCGCACAGTCGAAGGACCCCTACCCGGAAAAGGCCTTCGGCATCGTATCAAGGAATTCTCCCCATGAACCGCGCCTCGCGACGCGGATGCCCTCCCTTCGTTTGGAGGGTGAAACTTCGCCTGAGTCTGTCGACGACTTATTTGAGCGTGCTGACCTAACCCTTCGGCCGCGTATCCAACCCAAAATCTCGCTGCACCCGCCCATACCAGGTGTCGTCGTCGCTCGAGTGCAGATCCACCCATTCCTCATCCGTCATTCGGCTGCGCCACTGCAGGAAAGGCACGGCGTCCGGTCCCACCGGATGCCGGAGCTGCCACGTTCCACTCTGTGCAATCTCCAAAATCTTCTCCGCCACCAGCGACGGAGGCACCGGATGTTTCAGCGACGCCTCAAACAGCGCGCGGAAGCGCTCCCGCTGCCGGTACGGAGATCCTTTCGGCGCATCTCCAATGCGCCGTGCCATCGACGTATCGATGATCCCCGGCTCCACAATCGCCACGCGCACACCAAACGTCTTCATCTCGCCCGCCAGCGCCTCGCTCAGCGCTTCCAGCGCCCACTTGGACGCGTTGTACGGCGTCAGCGGCGCGCTCGTAATTCGTCCGCCAATTGAAGTCACGTTGATGATGCAGCCACTCCGGCGTTTCCGCATGTCCGGCACCAGCGCCTGTATGCAGCGGATCGCGCCAAAGTAATTGGTCTCCATCACCGCCTTGAAGTCGGCCATCGAAAGCTCTTCCACCGAGCCCACCCGCTCCACGCCGGCGTTGTTAACCAGCACGTCAATCGGCCCGTCTTTATGGATCGCCGCAATCGCCCGCTTCACCGACTCGTCGGAGTCCACATCCATGGTCGAAATCGCGATCGGCAGTTTTTCGCGCGCGGCCTTCTCCGCCAGTTCCGGAGACTGCGCCGGATTGCGCATGGTCGCGTGAACTTTGTGGCCCGCGCGCCCAAACGCCAGCGCCGTCTCCAGACCGATTCCCTTGCTTGTTCCAGTAATAAGTACCGATGCCATCCTTCGCTCCTTGGGCATAAACCCGATTCACCCCACCCACCTACTGAACGTACCAGCCAATTTCCCATGCAGAGATTACAAACCCCACAGATGCAGGCGAGCATTGTAAGCGATTGCGCGGCTATGAGCGGGGCCTCAACTGGCGGCTAACCTCATTGACTTCCCCGTCCAAGCCTTCTAACATCCTCAGCCGCAAGCTTCCCGTCGGAAAATCCAATTTCAAGGAGTTCTTCTCTATGACGCGCACATCGACTCTGATGTTCGGAGTACTTCTCCTCGCCACGGCGGCCTTCGCGCAAATGGAAACGCCCAAACCCGGCCCCGAAGTCAAGAAGCTCGGCTACTTCGTCGGCCATTGGACATCCGAAGGCGACGTTAAGCCCGGCCCCATGGGCCCCGGCGGAAAATTTCACAGCAACGATCGCGCGGAGTGGATGGATGGTGGCTTCTTCGTCGTCCTCAACGCGAAATTCAACGGCGGCGGCATGGGAGCCGGCACCAGCACCGCTTATATGGGCTGGGATCCCAACGACAAGGTCTACACCTACGACGAATTCAACAGCATGGGTGAGGTCACGCGCTCCAAAGCCACCATCGACGGCGATACCTGGACCTGGCTCAACGATATGAAGATGGGCCCGCAGACCATGAAAGGCCGCTTCACCATGAAGATCCTTTCCCCGACGGCCTACGACTACAAGTATGAAGTCTCTTCCGACGGCACCAAATGGACACTCTTCATGGAAGGCAAGGAGACGAAAGCGAAAACGGCTCAGACCGCTCCTAAGGCGAAGTAAAGCCAGCCACGAGCCGGACCCGCCATTTATAATCGTCGATTCAGCATTAGCGGGTGCCCCACACAATCGTGTTTTGTGCGATTGTGTGGGCTCCGCATTCCTACGCAAAAGGCGAATCCGTGCTCGATTTCTTAGGCGATCTCAAACGAACTCATATGTGCGGGGCTTTGCGCCTCGCCGACGCTGGCAAAAAAGCCGTCCTCATGGGATGGGTCAACCGCCGCCGCGATCTTGGCCAGATCATTTTCGTTGATCTGCGCGACCGCACCGGCGTGACGCAGGTCGTGTTCAGTCACGAGCTGGACGCCGCCGTCCACAAAAAAGCGGAAGAGCTGCGCAACGAA
>CAWDPB010000024.1:0-31398 GCA_963804075.1 uncultured Acidobacteriaceae bacterium
CCAGCTTCTCTTCGTTGACTTCAACCGAACTCTCGCACATCTCAACTACGCAGGCGGCCGGACTTACGAGCACGGAAATCGGCGGATTGACGTCGAGCCAGTTTACTTCGCTCGCGACCGTGATACCCAGCTTGAGCAACACGGCGATCTCGGGCATTTCCGTCGGCGACATCACGGCGCTGACCACGACCCAGATCAACACGTTCACTTCGACCCAGATAACCGCTATGTCGACAGCGCAGGTGACGGCGATCATCAACGCGCTCGCCTAATTCAGTATCCGACGCGTCGTAGTTTCCGCGTAAGACCGATCGTCCCGCCCCGTCCAGTCGATATCCGGCTGAGGGGCGAGGCGAGGTCACGTTGCAACCTCACGAAGCGGCAATCTCATGACGGCATCCCTGGTAGATTCGAAAGGCGTCTTCTTTCCCGGCGGCGACGGCTCGGAGGGGCTCGCACTGAGCAAGATGACGATCACCGACCTGCTGCCATGGTGCGAGCAATTGAAGAAATTGGGGCGGCGGGCGGATTCTGCCGACCTCTACCGGTGCTGGATCGCCGTCAACGGGGAGAACCCGTTCAGCTACATCGCCTATTTCAACTATGGCGTGATTCTCAGCGAACTGGGCGACCGTCTCGGAGCGATCAAGAGCTTTCGCGAATGCTCCTGACCAATGATGGCGCACTCGCCAATGCCTTGATGAAGGCCGCGTCGCACGTAGCGAAAACCTATGTGGTCAAAGTTGCCGGAACTCCCGACGAAGCCAAGCTCGAGAAGCTCGCGTCGGCGTCTCCATCGCCGAAAAGGGAGGGCGTCGCGTGCGCACCGCTCCGGCGCAAATCAAGCTGATTAAGGAAGGCGACAATCCCTGGCTGGAAGTGATCATCATCGAAGGCCGCAACCGCCAAGTTCGCAAGATGTTCGAAGAAGTCGGACACCACGTGGAGAAAATTCGCCGCGTGAAATATGGACCTCTGTCTCTCGACGTGCCGCCGGGAGAGTATCGCAGCTTAACGCTGGAAGAAGTTGCGAAACTGAAAGCGGCGGCAACGGGATCGAAGCCTCGAATGAAGCGGCCTGGAGCGCAACCAGCAGGACTGGAGAGGGCGCGAACGAAGCCGCATGTCTCGCGACCGCCTACATCGAAATCGGTCAGATCGAAACCGGCAAGATCGAAATCATTCAATCCGCGCAAGAAGTCTCGACCGTAAACGCCGTCGCTACCGCATCGATTCCGGAATCATTGGCAATCGTGCTGCGCCAGTAAGTCCCGCATCGCTCCCAAGCAGCGCACGCGTAACAATAGTCATGCGTCCGGATGCTGCCTCTACGTGCGCAGATGCGCCTTTGTGAGCGGCCAGCGGGTCTGGCGGAGCTGTAGCCGCATATACCATCGAGCGCCATCGCAGCTCTTCGAAGATGGTGGGCGAAAACGCTTCCCAGGCGCTGGAAACTCCGCCGCCAACTACATAGAATGGCAGGTTCAGCGAATTCACCATTGCGGAAAGCACGATGCCTAAGCGCGGCCCGCGCGGCGGAATACCTTTTTCGCTTCTTCATCACCCTGGATAGCAAGGTTATAAATTGATTTTGAGCTGAACTCCACGTCCTCGTGGGCAGCGCGCGCCAGCGCCGACGCCGGATTTGCCGCGATAGTTTCGCGCGCCATGCGCACGATTGCGGTCGCCGACGCGTATTGCTCGAGGCATCCTCGATTGCCGCATTTGCAAGGATGTCCTTCCGGCTCCACGTTGGTGTGGCCGAATTCGCCGGCCATTCCGCTCATGCCGTGCCAGATCGAGCCGCGCAAAATCAGTCCTCCGCCGACGCCGGTGCCGAGCGTCAGCATGGCCATGTCGTCAAAATCCTTAGCGGCGCCCAGCCACTTTTCGCCGAGGCCAGCGACGTTGGCATCGTTCTCCAGAATGACGACCGTTTTCAGTCGCCGCTCAATCTCGGCGCGCACGGGATAGTCGGCCCATCCTGGCAAGTTTGGCGATTCGCGCAATAGGCCGCTCTGCATGTCGATGATGCCCGGTACACCGATGCCGATTCCGAGCAACGTGGCCGCATTACGATATTTTTCCAGCAACTGCTGGATGGATTTGCACATGTCGTCGATGACATGATCACGTCCGAGAGAAACCTTGGTGCCGAGCGTAACCTTCTCGACCAGCGTGCCTTGATCGTCCACGGCGGCAATGCGCAGGTTGGTGCCGCCAAGATCAACGCCGATTGCGAAATTCTTCATGATGAAAAATCACCTCAACGATTATTTCTGACAACGCGGGCAGTAATGGCTGCTGCGGCCTGCGAGTAGAATTCGGTTGATCACGGTCTTGCACACTCGGCATGGTTCGCTTTCACGGCCATAGACGCGGTGTTCGAGCTGGAAGAATCCTTCTTCTCCGTTCGCGTCCACGTAATCGGAAACAGAGGAGCCTCCAGCGGCGATCGCTTCACGCAATACTTCCCGCACCGAATGATAAAGCCGGGACAGTTCCTGGCGCGTGACGGCGGCGGCGCGGCGGCGCGGGCGGATTCGGGCACGAAACAAAGATTCATCGGCATAGATATTGCCCACGCCGCGCACCAGCTTCTGATTTAACAGTGCGCTCTTGATCGGCGTTTTGCGGCCGCGAAAAAGGGCGACGAAGTTTTCTTCACTTACTTCGAGCGGCTCAACTCCGCCGGGATCGAAGCCGGATGAGTGCACGCTGAGCTTGCCAAACATACGGGGATCGACAAAACGCAGTTCGCGGCCCGATGCAAGCTTTGCGATCACGTGCGTATGCTTGGCGATCTCGGCGTCAGATTCGGTAACCAACATGCGTCCTGTCATGCCGAGATGGACGACCCACTGCGCGGCTGCATTCTTCTTCTGCGCGGTTTTGTTGTGCGCGGCGGTGCCATTCGATGCCGCCAAATCAAAAACAATATGCTTTCCGGCGCGATGCACACGGTTGATGCGTTTCCCCTCGAGCGTCTTTGCAATCGTGGCCGCGGGTGATTTCAGCGGCCGTTTGCGAGATCCGATCCAGACCGATTCGATGGTGTCGCCGGCCACGCGGCGCTCGAGCCCGCGCACAATGGTTTCGACTTCGGGAAGTTCGGGCACCGAGTCAGGATACAAGATCGTGGGAATCTTGATTTCCACCACGGAGGCACGGAGACACGGAGAAAACCAAGCCCGCTTGGCAAAACCGTTCCTTGTCGGTTCATACGGATTCAACGTTCCTTCCGGCGGAAGTGCTCTCGATCTACTTTGCCCAACGATCCTCCCGGTTTGTGCCTACCCCCCTCCCCCCGGTCTATTGGAATCAAGACTTTGGCGGCTTTTTCCTTTCAAAGTCCTGAGCCGCAGGCGGTTAGAGGCAAAGTATTCATAAATCATGACTTAGGACCGAAAGTCCGATGATTTCGGCGCGGGTTGCGGCGCAACTGATCGACATTGGATTGTTCTACGAAGATAGGTGCAGCCCCACGCTGCTCCGTCAGAAGAGAATCGCATATCGGTGGTGGGAAGTCTGTGACGTGGGCACTTGACTTGTTGGGGGTGGAGAAAGGGGGGACATGAAAACCCGCTTTGCTACCGGCGGACTCCCTCTATTGCCGATGGGATGGCGGGGGATTTATCCCGCAACTGGAGGAAATAGGGCGCTTGGGAAACTTTTTGCCCCACATTCAATACATGCCCGCGCCGAAGCTGCAGCGAGATTCCGAATTGAACCGGCCACCGAAACGTAGCGTTCGCTTTTGACTATGGAGGTTCCGTTCATAATGTCCTTTAATCCATAGCGTTCCTTAAGAAAGTAAAGCCATCTATCAGTGTCATCCTGATGTGAGCGCAGTTCTGTGGAAACATGTTTGGACATGGGGGACACAACCAAAAGCCTTCCGGCCTGCAAGCACAATGCTTGAACATCATGCACAACTTCGCTTTTGTCGCCGGTAAGGGTCCATTTCTCGACTGGACCCAAGGAATCATGAAACCAATCGGCCCGAACGAACGATTTTTCGTACCGCCTAAATCCATCTTCAGCCAATTTCCAATCTCCCGGCCAATCCCGGTTCATTGTCGTCTGGCCAGAGGCGGCAGCGGTCCGCATAGCTACTTGGGCCTGCAACTCGGCGTTCGCTTTTTCTCGCTCTCGTATCGCAGCGTGCGAACCCTCCAACAACACGCCCAGCAAGATTACCGACAAGGCAAGTGCCCACGTGCGCCATTGCAGGTGCGGTGTCAGGGCAACAACGGTCCATGACTGATATCTCTCAGGCAGAAGTTCGCTCTTGATTAAGTCCCAGGCGCTAAGAACACCCCAAAGAGTTGCGCCTATGAATAGGGCTTTCCCCCAGAAGATTTCTTTCCAATAGAAAAGTCTTTCGGTGAGTTGTCGCCACATTTACACATCATAGCTACTCCAAGGTGTTGGGAGAAACCAAGGGGGTTATGGGTTTATGCGCACGGCTGCGCTTTGCTCGCCTGGCTCCGCTCAAGATGACAAGTTGGGTGGGACGCTGGCATCGGCCCAATTGTGAAAACACATTTCCCCAGCGGCTAAAGCCGACGATCAGAGCAAGCCAGTTATCGCAGCGCTGAAAGCGCTGCGCCACCCAAAATCAAAGGCGGAGCGGAGTTCTTCCGCAAAACTCTGTGAAGCCGTGCACTTCCACAACCGCCAATGCGCGGGGAGAATTCCCTGATGCGACTCGGGTACGGTAAGGAATGCAGGGCTCTTTCGACTGCGCACGGCTGCGCTTCGCTTGCCTGGCTCCGCTCAAGATGACAGATTTGCAGCGCGGCAGGTACGGGACAGCTCTGCGGACGTTCAGCCTTGCTCGGGCGATTCGCGGGCGGGGGCGTCCGCGCTACATGCATTGGATCTCGGCCCTGGCGTGCGTGAAGCCTTGCCCTCCCCTGAACCTGCTCTGTTCCGACCAAGAGCAGATTCCTCCCTTCGGTCGGAATGACAATTTTTTTGTGAGCCGCGTTTTTTGTGAGACACACGAGGCTCTTGTCGCTCCACGCCTTGGTAGTGGTGCAGTTTGAAAAGGAAGCGAGCCAAACGCGCGGTTAATGCGTCGCAGCAACCTCGACGCGACGCGCGGCTCGCCCAGATCCCTTCGACTTCGCTCAGGGCAGGTTCCTCGCTGCGCAAAAACCGCTTGCTCGGGGTGACAATCAAACCTGCACCACTATCCACTCCTGCTTGCACTGGATACGCGCTGGCTATTTCCGGTATTCTGGAAAGTACACATTCGCTGCGCCGATTTACTAGCGGTCTTCCACGGTCATCATTACGCGGCGGGCGATTTGTATGTGCGAATTAAGTCCCCGCGGAAGACGAGTCTTTCTTGCTGCGGTGGACGACCCCAGGGGCGGCTTTGCGGCCGCGCGAATTCCAGACGGAGACTGAATTGAAGCGAGGCAGAACCGCGGTTATTGTGGGCGCCCAGTGGGGCGACGAAGGCAAGGGCAAGATTGTCGATGTACTTACACGGAGTTTTCAGGTGGTGGCGCGCTATGCCGGCGGCCATAACGCCGGACACACGGTCATAATCCAGGGCAAGAAATTTATTCTCCAGCTTGTACCCGGCGGAATTTTGCGGCCGGAGTGCACCAGCGTCATTGGCAATGGCGTGGTGCTCGATCCGATGGCGTTTTTGAAGGAAGTGGCAGGCCTGCGCGCCGCGGGCGTAAAGGTGGACGGCAATCTTTTTATTTCGAATCGCGCGCAGGTGATTCTGCCTTATCACCGCATGATGGAGCTGGGCTCGGAAAATGCTCCGGGGCGGGTGAAGATTGGGACAACGTCGCGCGGCATCGGTCCCTCTTACGAAGACAAGATGGGGCGGCGCGGGCTGCGCGTGGCCGACCTGCTCGACACGAACCTGTTGCGCACGCATATTGAAAACGCTTGCCGCGAGAAGAACATGATCGGACATGCGCTGTTCAATTCCGATCCGCTCGATCCGGACAAAATGTTCAAGGAGTATGCGGCGGCGGCCGAGCAGATTGCTCCGTTTGTGCGCGACACGGCGCTGCTGCTGAACCGCGCGCTGGCGGAAGGCAAGTCGATTGTGTTTGAAGGCGCGCAGGGGACGATGCTCGACATTGACCACGGAACCTATCCGTTTGTGACGTCGTCGAGCGCGACTTCGGGGGGGCGGTGACCGGAACGGGCGTGCCGCCGACCTCGATTGACACGGTGATCGGCATCACGAAAGCATATTGCACGCGCGTGGGCGGCGGGCCGTTCCCGAGCGAACTCACCGATGTGCAGGGTGAAGATCTGCGCAAACGGGGCAACGAATATGGAGCGGTGACGGGGCGTCCGCGGCGGACGGGGTGGATGGATTTGCCTCTTCTTCGATACGCTGGCATGATTAACGGCATCTCGTGGCTGGTGGTGACGAAGCTCGATGTGCTTGATCACCTGACGGAGATTCCGGTGTGCGTTGGGTATAAGGTGGACGGCAAGGCGACGCAGGAAGTGCCGTCGCAGGCATGCGGGTACGAAAAGATAGAGTGTGTGTATCGCAAGATGCCGGGCTGGGCGACGTCAACGCAGAGTGTGCGCAGTGTGGATGCATTGCCGAAAGCCGCACGCGAGTATATGGCGTTCATCGAAAAAGAAACGGGAGCGCGCGTGGGGATGATTTCAACCGGGCCGGATCGCGAGCAGACGATTCTGGTTCCGGAGTTTGTGGCAGCGTTGGGGCTGAGACATTGAGACATTTAGTCATTTAGTCATTTAGTCATTGACTCATTCACAAGAGTGAACCGGCGGTTGTCAATGATTCAATGTCTAAATGATCCAATGATTAAATAAGTGGTACTGGAGCGACGGATGGTCGTGCTGGCGGTAACCTGGATGGCAAAGATAGGACGCGAGTCCGAAGTGGTGGCGATCTTTGAAAAACTCTCAGCCGAATCGCGCAAGGAACCGGGTTGCGTGATGTATCAGGTGCATAAGCACAAGACCGATCCGCGGCGGTTCTTCATCTACGAACAATACAAGGACGATGCCGCGCTGGAAGCGCACCGCGCGTCGGCGCATTTCCTACAGATTGCGAAAAAAGATCTGCCGAAGATTGCCGACCGGACGGAAGGGCATTTGTTCGAGCCGATCGGGTGAGGCAGTGGCCAGTGGCCGGTGGGCAGTGGCCAGACAAACTCTTACCTAAGTCTGCTTGTCGACCATGAGCACGCCGCCGCTGGCGTAACTTTCCTTTGACACTTCCACAAAAGTGACGACGATACCTTCGCGGCGTGCGCCGGCTTCTTCGACCATGGCGTCGGTGATGCGCTGGGCGAGCTTGCGCTTTTGATCGGCGGTGCGGCCTTGCAGCATGGTGACTTGGACTAGAGGCATAGGCGTTTCTGTCTCCATGATCGGCGTTCAGAAAAGAAGCTCCGAGCTTTGAGCCATGAGCTTTGAGCAAGCAGTTTATGGTCGCTCATAGCTCATAGCTCATAGCTCGTGGCTCGAAGCTCTACTGCGATAGTTCGTAGCCGGCGAAGAAGAAGCTCAACTCGAAGCGAGCTGTTTCTTCGGCGTCGGAGCCATGGATGGCGTTGTGCTCGATGTTCGTCGCCCACTTCTTGCGGATGGTTCCTTCTTCAGCCTGGGCCGGATTGGTCGAGCCCATCAGCTTGCGGAGGTCGGCGATGGCGTTTTCTTTTTCGAGCGCCAGCGCGACGATGGGGCCGCTCGACATGAACTGCGTGAGCGAATGGTAAAACGGGCGGCTGGCATGGACGGCGTAAAACTGCTCCGCCTGATGCTGCGAAATTTCAAGCATCTTCATGGCCAGGATGTGGAAGCCGTTCTTTTCGAACTGCTCGATGATGTCTCCGACAGCGTTTTTCTTGACCGCGTCGGGCTTAACGATAGTGAGAGTGCGTTGCAGTGTTTTCATGAATTCGTCGTTTGTCCTTGGTAGTTAGTTCCTAGTCTTCGTCGTTGGTCGTCAGTCGTTGGGGAAATAGCCCCGATCGGTCATCCTGAAAAGCGATGAGCTTTACTCAGTGAAAGTTCAAGCGTGGCCGAGGGTCGCCGCGTTCGCAAAAAACTCCGAACGACGAACGACCGTCGAGAGCCCCTCTATACCTTCACTCCCAGCACGGAGGCCAGTGTTTCGCCGATGTCGGCCGGCGATTTCGCAACTTTCAGGCCGGCTTTTTCCATCGCGGCAATTTTCTCGGCAGCGGTGCCTTTGCCTCCGGAAATAATTGCGCCGGCATGGCCCATGCGGCGCCCTGGAGGGGCGGTTTGTCCGGCGATGAAACCGACAACCGGCTTCTTCATGTGGGTGCGGACAAATTCTGCGGCAGTCTCTTCCGCGTTGCCGCCGATTTCGCCGATCATGATGACGGCCTCGGTCTGCGGGATCGCGGTTAAACAGGTCGAGCGCGTCCACAAAGTTTGTGCCGATAATCGGATCGCCGCCGATGCCGATGGCGGTCGATTGCCCGATGCCGCGCTGGGTCAGTTGATGCACGGCTTCGTAAGTCAGCGTGCCGGAGCGCGAGACGATGCCGACGTTGCCTTCCTTGTGAATGTGCGCGGGCATGATGCCGATCTTGCATTTGCCGGGAGAAATGATTCCCGGACAGTTCGGGCCGATCAGGCGCGAGCGGCGGTTCTGCAGAAACTCCCATGCGCGAACCATATCGAGCGTCGGGATGCCTTCGGTGATGCAGACGATCAGTTCGACTTCCGCATCGGCCGCTTCCATGATCGCGTCGGCCGCAAACGGGGGCGGCACAAAAATCACCGTGGCATTGGCGCCGGTTTTGTCCGCTGCCTCTTGCACAGTATTGAAAATGGGCCAGCCTTCGTGCGTGGTGCCGCCTTTGCCCGGCGTAACGCCGCCGACAATTTGCGTGCCATAAGCGGCGCAGGCCTTGGCATGGAACGTGCCTTCGCGCCCAGTCAGACCTTGCACGATCAGTCGAGTTCTCTTATCAGCCAGGATTGCCATGATTGCTCGCTTTCAAAAACCGCTATTCGCTCTTCGGTGACGGTACCATTGCCCGCCAGGCACGTCACAACGCGAGGCGCCCCTTCGCGCTGCGGCCACTACTTTATCGGCCGCGTCTTTCATGGTCTCGGCAACACGAAGTTCAGGCCGGACTCCTGCAGGATCTTCTTGCCTTCCTGAACGTTGGTACCTTCCAGCCGCAAGACTACGGGCAGCTGGATATTCGTTTTCTTCGCCGCCTCGACCACACCGGTTGCCAGCGTATCCACGCGCAGAATGCCGCCAAAAATGTTGATTAGCACGGCTCGCACGCTCTTGTCGCTGAGCAGAATTTCAAACGCGTGGGCGACCTGGTCGGCGTTGGCGCCACCGCCCACGTCGAGGAAATTGGCTGGCATGCCGCCTGCGTACTTGATGATGTCCATGGTGGCCATCGCCAGGCCGGCGCCGTTGACCATGCATCCGACGCTGCCGTCGAGCTTGATGTAGTTGAGGTTGTATTTCGAGGCCTCGACTTCGAGCGGATCTTCCTCGGTTATGTCGCGCAGTTCTTTCAAGTCGGGATGACGGAACATCGCGTTGTCGTCGAAATTCAGTTTGGCATCGAGCGCGAACAAGCCGGCCGTCGGTGCAACTGATGAAGGGATTGATTTCGACCAGAGAAGCATCCGTCTCGAGAAATGCGCGATAAAGGCTGGTCAGAAACTGCACGGCGGCGATTGAGCTGCGTACCTTTCAGGCCGAGCGCGAAAGCGATCTTGCGGGCTTGGAACGGTTCAAGGCCCATGCCGGGATCGATGTATTGCTTGAGAATCGCCTCGGGACGTTCGGCGGCGACTTGCTCGATATCCATGCCACCGGCGGCGGACGCCATGAAAACGGGCTTGCCTTCGCCGCGGTCAACGAGGATGCCGAGATAGAGTTCCTTTTCGATCGGCAGAGTTTCTTCGATCAGCAAGCGGCGCACGACGCGGCCTTCGGGGCCGGTTTGATGCGTGATGAGCGTCATGCCGAGGATTTTTCCGGCGAGTTCCGCGGCTTCGGCAACGCGACTTGGCGATCTTGACGCCGCCGCCTTTGCCGCGTCCGCCGGCATGGATCTGCGCTTTGACCACGACGCCGGTTGCGCCCGCATCGAACAGCTCTTTGGCTGCCGCTTCAGCTTCTTCTACTGTGGTTGCCATGGTGCCGCGCGGAACGGCAACACCATACTTATTCAGAATGCCTTTTGCCTGATACTCATGAATTTTCATAATGATTCCAAAATAAAAATCGTCGTTCGTCGTCAGTCGTTCGCGATCAGGAAACGGCCGCTGCGTTAATCAAGACGCAACCACCGGAGTGCTGCCTGGAGGCCCTGCTTGCAGCTTGAAATAACGTGCAGCAAACTCATGATTCTATAGAAGGCACGGCGATTGGCGCAAACGCGGATGTCACACCGCGAAGTGATTGGTGTACTCTTCTGCGATGCGAAATTTCCGAGTGGTACGTAGCCGGGCGCGGGTTTTTAGTGAAAGGCTTTCCTCGCCACGGAGGCCGCTTCTGCGGAGTCGAGTATTCCATGATCCTTGACGCGCTCCATCGCATTGCCGACCACCGCCAATCGCTCTCACGCGATGAAGCGCGCGCGGTGATGAGCGGAGTTCTTACCGGACAGTGCACAGATGCGCAGATAGGGGCGCTGCTGGTGGCGCTGCACATGAAGGGCGAGACGGTGGAGGAGATTGTCGGATTGCGGAAGCGATCCGCGCGGCGGCCACACCGCTTGAAATGCACGCGAACAGGTGCTTGACGCCAGCGGCACAGGACGCGATGCGCTTGTCGATACCAGCGGCACTGGCGGCGATGCCAGCGGCACGTTCAATATTTCAACCGCGACCGCCTTCGTAGTAGCGGGAGCCGGAGTGCGCGTGGCCAAACACGGCAACCGGAGCGTGACTTCGAAATGCGGCTCCGCTGACGTGATGGAAGCGCTGGGAGTGAAGATAGACCTGCTCCGGAGCGCATAGCCGCATGTCTGAAGGAAGTCGGAATCGCGTTTCTATTCGCGCCGGCCATGCATTCGGCGATGAAGTACGTGCAGCCTGCACGCCGAGAGCTGCGCCTGCGGACGGTGTTCAATCTGCTCGGCCCGCTGACCAATCCGGCGCGAGCCACCTGCCAGGTAGTGGGAGTGTATTCGGCTGAGCTTGTCGAGAAGCTTGCCGAGGCACTCAGCATGCTGGGACTTCATCGCGCGCTGGTTGTGCACGGTAGCGACGGACTGGATGAAATCACGATCAGTGGACCGACACGGGTCGGCGAAGTGCGCGACGGATTGGTCCGGACGTATGAGGTGACGCCGGAAGAGTCTGGCCTGGAGCGAGCGACGCTGGAGGATATTTCCGGTGGCGACGCACCGGCGAACGCTGCGCTGATTGAGGGAATTCTTCAGGGTCGGAAGTCCGCGCGGCGCGACGTGGTTCTGTTGAACGCGGCGGCGGCATTAGTGGCTGCGGGACATGCCGATCATCTGCGGGATGCGATGCCGCTGGCGGTGAACGCGATCGACTCGGGCGCGGCGGCGGAGAAGCTCAGGGCCTTGGTGACTTTCTCTTCGTGCCCATAAGATTCGGCTGCACTCTACAACCTGTCATCCTGAGCGAAGCGAAGGATCTATGTGTTCTGCCGGCTGGTACCGATGCCGCACATACCATTCCTCACTCAGATCGCGCCACGTGGGATTCATCGAGATAATCAGCTGAACTTTCTCGATCTCGCAGCCATCCCTTGATCTGCTTCTCCCGGTTGATTGCCTTGATCACATCGTCGAAGCTCTCGTAGTAAGCGAGGCGGTCAATTTTGTAGTGCTTGCAAAACTCCGACCCTGTCCCGTGTTTATGCTGCCACACCCTTCGGTGCAGGTTAGCAGTCACTCCAACGTAGAGTGTTTTCGACCGATTCGTCAAAATGTAGACGCAGTAGTTGCGACTTTCTTGCACGCTCATAGTGTCCCGGCGCTCTCAACGAGTACAGAGGTCCTTCGCTGCGCTCAGGATGACAGGCATATATAGTTGGCTACGTGGCGGCAGAAGTCAGTGAGAATCACACTTTGAGTTTGTGATGAATCAGGTGGATTGAACGAAGTCACGCAAAAAATGGTCAACATAGCGTGACGGTCACGCAGTTCTTACCACTCATCCCTGTGAGGCGCGTCACCCACCACAGAGGCAAAAGTCACTGTGCCGGCTTGGTCTCCGGCGTTTAATCGGAATGCCTGAACTGATCCAGTGCTGAACGGGGAATGCTCATGTTGGAACAGGAACCAAAGGTGAAGTGCCCGCTTTGCGAAGGCAGGGGCGAATTATTGCCCTCGGCGTTCGTCGAACAGTTTTCGAATCCTGAGCTGCGCAAGCGGCTCGACGCCAGAATCGCGGAGATTGCAGAGAAGTTTGTGCCGGTAGGCGCCGGAGTCAAAGGCAAGGGTTTGGACTTTCAAAAGGAAGTACACACCTGGAACCCGGCACTCCCGATCTGGCGCAGAAGTCCAAAGGAATAGAGATTCCGAGCCAAGAGCTTTGGGAATGCATGCCCCGAATAGGGGCTTGCAGGCAGTGGTGACAAAAGGTGTCCTCCTTAAACCACGCGGGGGCGGACAGATCAAAACTGGTCTGTCCGCCCCTTTTCTTTTCTGAGGGTACTTACGGCACGGCTGAAGCCGTGCCCTTCCCAAACACGATTTATTAAACACGAACACTCTCTATTATTTTCTGCCCGCCTCTATTTCATCGACGATGCGGTCGATGTGGTAGACGTGCCGCATGGCCTCAAGCAGGGCGCGGCTGTCGACCGCGACGGCACGGTTTTTGCCGCTTCGTAGCCGTAGTCGCCGCCCAGGGAGAAAATGTTGCCATCGAAGATCAGGCCGACGACATTTGCGTTCTTGTCGATCAGCGGGCTTCCGGAATTGCCGCCGATGATGTCGTTGGTGGTGGACAGGTTCATGGGAGTGGAGAGATTGAGCAAGCCTTTCGCCTTGAGCCAGGTCTCCGGTAGTTTGTAAGGCTCCGCTCCGGTGGCGCGGTCGAACAGGCCGCCGATGGTTGTATAAGGCGGGACCATTTGCCCTCGGCATCTTCAAAGCCTTTCACCGCGCCAAAGCTGAGGCGGGGAGTAAAAGTCGCATCCGGATCGACGCTGGTTCCATAGATCGCAAACCGCGCTTTGGCGATTTTTTCCGCAGCGGTTCGGGTGGGGGCGTCCACACGCGCCTCGTTGTCTTTGCGCACGGCGAGCAGTTCGTCATCGATGGAAGCGGCGAACCGAATCATGGGGTCGGTCGATGAGGCGATTGCACCTGCGCCGCCTTTGTAGAGTTCCTCGCGCACTTTTGCGTCGTCCAGATGGGTGCCGCCGACCAGTTTGTGGGCGAGTTGTTCCGGCGATTCCTTGCCCAGCATTTTGCGGACGAATGCATCGTCTGTTCCAAGGTCGCGGCGAACGTTGTTGAATAGAAATGTCAACTCAAGTTCTTCAAGATCCTTGAACACGGGAACCGGGGCCGATAGCTCCTCTTGCACTTCGACCAATCCCTGATCGGTAAACTCTGGGAGACGATCACGGTTGGGCTTGGCACGCTCGGCTGCGGCCCGCACCAGGGTAATTGCATCCCCGAGCAAACCTCCGCGGAAGGAGCGGCTGCCCAAGGTGTTGCTGCGGACAAAAAGCCTTGTGCGCACGTCTTGAATTTGCGCGATGTCATCCCAGGCGGAAGCGAATTCGGCCAGCTTGGGATCCCTGGCGGTGGCGGCGCGCAGATCCTGCTCTTCTTTCATCTTGGTGCCAAAAAACTGCGGATCAATCAGCGCCTGCTGACGGCCGATGTAGACTTTGAAACCGTTTTCGAGGATGAACAAATCTTCTTTTGCCTTCGGCCTGTCCGGACCTTTCGTGAGAACTCTTCCAGCAGACCGCGGCGCTCCGGGAGGTGCGGCGTTCTGGCGGGGAAAAACGTGTCACGCTCAAACGCCAGTTGTGAAACGGTGACGCCGCGGCTGGTGCCACCGGGGTTGCCGGCAACGAAAACAAAATCGCCATCTTTGGTGCCATTGGCGCTCCAGCGCAGATAATCGGGCGTGGACGCTGGTTTGCCATCTTCGTAGGCGCGAACCACGCCGATATCGAAATCGAAGCGGGGAAAATTGAAATTGTCGGGGCCGCGCCGAATTGCGCGACTGAAAACTCCGGCGCAAATACCAAGCGAACATCGTTGTAGCGTTTGTAACGATAGAGATCGTAGATCCCGCCGTGGTAGAGCGAAACCAGATCGCAGCGCACACTCTTATCGGATCCGCAGCTTTGTTGCAGCTCGGCTCGCTTGGCATTCAGCGCTTTGTTAGCGTCTTCACCGGTTTTGCCGGCGACTGCATCCGAGACATCTTTGGTGACGTCGCGAATTTCGACGAGCTGATCGAGTTCGAAATCAGCGCTTTGCGCTCCTCCGGCGAACTTTTTCGCGGAAAAGCCCTCTTCCTGGAAGTTGCGCTCTTTCGTCGACAACTGTGCGACGCACTCAACTACGCAATGGTGATTTGTCATCACCAGGCCCTCCGGAGAAATGAAGGATGCCGAGCATCCGCCGGGGGGCCGCAAAAGAGGGTCCACGGTCGTGGTCGAGCCAATGTGTAGAAGGCGAGAAGCCATACTTTGCGGCAACTGTCTTGGATGGGAAATTATCGAAGGTCCACATGCCCTCGTCGGCGAACGCCGCCTGGGTGAATGCCAAGCATACGAATAGTAACGCCGCGACCAGGGCCGCGGACTTGCGTTCAATCTTTGTCATCAGAGCAATCCTCTTGAAGTATTGTGTTGCGACTCTTGGCTTGCAGCCAGGAGAGCGGGCCACGATTGCGGCCGCTTGCGATCACCGGCTGGCCACTTTCTCGCCAGCGACATCATCTTCCGCGCAAGCAAGAATCGTCAAGGCCGGGGGCGCGACACCAGCCGGCCAAAACCGGCGCAGAAGAACGCGGGAAGGATCGCTCCCTCCCGCGCATATCCATACTAGATGACTAGACGCGGGCGAGGCCCGCGCCGCACAGCCTTACACCAGGCCCTGATCGAGCATCGCATTGGCGACCTTCAGGAAGCCCGCGATGTTGGCGCCGTTCACATAGATTGCCGGGCGTGCCGTACTTCTCGGCCGCTTTAGTGGGCGGCCTTCTTGTGAATCAAGATGGTGGTGTTGTAAAGACGATCATCGACCTCTTCACGCGTTCAGGAAATGCGCGCGTGTCTGCGCTAGTCGAGGCCGGATGTGGCTACGCCGCCGGCGTTGGCGGCTTTGGCCGGTCCATACAGCACCTTGTGCTCCGGGAACAGCTTGGTTGTGAGGTGTCGGCATGTTCGCGCCTTCGCTGACAACCTTTACGCCATTCTTAATGAGATTGCCGCGTCTTTCGCGTTGATCTCATTTGTGTGGCGCTCGGGAACGCGCAATCGGCTTTGATATTCCAGAGCCAGTTGTGGTCGAGTTTCCGGTTGATCGGGTTGTACACGGCCTTCTTGAATTATCCGCATACTCCTGATCCGGCCGCGGCGGTTGTTCTTCAGATCGATCACTTATGCCAGCTTCTCGCGGTGATCCCGTCCGCGATCGTGGATCGGCCGTTGGAATCGGACCAGGTCACCGGCTTCGCTCCCAGGTCGAGCAGTTTCTCAACCGTGTATTGGGCCACGTTGCCGCTGCCCGAAACCGGCAAACCTTGCCTTGCAGCGTTGTCTTTTCTGGTCCTCAGCATTTCCTGCGCGAAGTAGACGCAGCCGTAGCCGATGGCTTCGGGAGAACAGCGAGCCGCCCATCCAGACCCTTGCCGTCATACGCCCGTGAACTCGTTGCGCAGCCGCTTGAATTCCGAACAGGAAGCCGATTTCGCGGCCGCCCACGCCGATGTCGCCGGCCGGAACGTCGATGTCCGGCCCGATGTACCCGGCGGCTCGGTCATGAAGCTCTGGCAGAAGCGCATGACTTCGTAGCACTCTTGCCCTTGGGATCGAATCGCATCCGCCTTTGCCGCCGCCCATGGGCAGCGTGGTCAGCGAGTTCTTGAATATCTCCTCGAAGCCAGGAACTTGAGGATGCCCAGGTTCACCGAGGGGTGGAACCGCAGACCGCCCTTGTACGGCCCGATCGCACCGTTCATCTCGATCCGGAAGCCGCGGTTGACCTAACTTGCCCTTGTCATCCAGCCACGGCGCGCGGAACATCAATACGCTTTCGGGCTCGGTGATCCGCTCCAGCATCTTCGATTCCAGGTACTCCGGGTGCCGCTCCAACCGGGCTGCAGGGATTCCACGACATCCCGCGCCGCCCGGTGAAACCCCGGCTCGGCTGGGTTCTTGGCTTTTCCAAGGTTGACATCTGAAAATGTCGTCGCCCGCCGCGTGCTTCTTTGGCGGTTCCATCACTGCAGTCATTGGCTTTTTCTTGCAAATCTTTTTCGGAGAATTTGAACGGGTTTGAGGGAATATTGAAATCGTGGCAAGTCATTTTGAACGCCCCTGACAATGCGGCCAGTTGTTAATAAATACTGGGGGTGATGCTCTTTCCCATGATTTCGTGCTTCACCGGATTTGGTGATCATTCGGCACACGCTCTCTGCGTTGAACACGGGAAACCCCGCGAACTGACGGTCGCGGAGTTTTGGTCTATGCCTCGACTACGGTTTACGACCCATACTTGCGCGGTAACCGGGAAAAGTTGCCTCGCCGACGATCGTTGATCGTTCTGCCACCCGATTCCGGCGGGCCCACGTCATCTCCACTCGCACCGGAATGTCGTTCTTCACGGTCATTGTTAAGAGTGAGGGCGGGTCAATCTTGAAGTCAGAGAGTGTGGCGGGAATGATTCCGGAGGTTCGCGTCTCGTTGCCTTGCCTGGTTACTTGAAAAGGACGTATCCTGTCGCCGTCTGCCCGGCAAACTGGACTTCGAGATCGGCCTTAAGCGAGGCCGAGTCGGCCGCCAACTCTGGCAGCCGGGTGCGCACAGTGACCATGGGAAACTCCGCACCCCGGTAACTTGAAGCATGTGCAGATCGCGATTGCTGTCGCCCGAGTCGAATGTTTTGACGGGCACGGCAATTAGAAATTCGCACATCCCGTCGTGGCAAACCCCCTTGCACACGCGGCATGACTGATGCCATCGACCTGATGCAGCGGGTGCGAGACATGGTAGGTCAGCGTGCTTTGTTTGAGGATCCACTGTCCCTCGGCGGCGAAAACGGGAACCGCTGCCAGCAGCAACACCACCAGATTCTTTTTCATGAATCCAAGCTTCATAAGGCTCAACTCAGAATTTGACTGACACCGACAGAAGCGCTGCGCCATACGCACCAGCGGTGATGATTGCCACAGGGCCGTGGCGAGGCAATGCCGTGAACTTTTTCGCCGTTGTTCTTCTGGCTGAAAGCCATCGCTCCCAAAATCGGAGTGGCAATCATTCCCGGCCCGTGTATCCAGGCCAGAATCTTGTGCACGCGAATTGGCCCACGCGTTTCTGTTCCCGGCACTCTTGGCGCGCGGATGGCATCGTAGGCGGTGATGCCGTAGAGGTCGCCGGTCAGCGATCCCAGCGCGACGTGCAGATCGCAGGATGCGGAACTGGTATTGCGACCGCCCGCATTCATCGAAGTAATCACTGTGGCCGCTAGGGGAATCGCGGTGATCAACCCCATGCGCTGGTGAATCTTCAGCATGTGGGATCGCTTATCGAGCAAGGCTTGCTCGCGCGCGTTGGCTTGTGTCTCCGCCGGAGAGAATCCCAGGTCGCCAAGCGATGGAGGGCTCTGGCTGCTCGATGGAGCGTTGGGAAGATCCTCGGGTGGCGCGGTCGCGAGTGGCGTGCTTTCTGGCGGATGCGCGGGCGTGGCAGTCAGGGAAATGTTCAGCTGTTCCGAAGTGCCGGGAGACAGTGCGACTTCGGCAGAGCCACTGCCAATTCCTTCCGCGGAAACGGAAACCTCGTATAGGCCTAGCGTGAGGTTGGGCAGGGAATAGTTTCCACTGGCGTCGGTTTGGGTATCGGTCGATTTGCCGGTACCTGCGTTCATGGCGGTGACTTTGGCGTTGGGAACCGTTTTTCCGGAAGAGTCGGTGACAGTTCCAGAGAGCGCGGCGGTCACGCCCTGCGCCCGCGCGGGAACCTTGCTCAGAGTGAGAATGAAGAGAATGCCCAAGCCAATGGCGACCTTCGCTTTGAGGCACACTCGTAGTTCTCCTGCTTAGGTTTCCTTGAACTGATGCCGCGATGCCGCGTTAAGGATGTATCGTGGTCGAGAATTCCTGAATCGATCGGTGTCGCAAACGGCACTTGATTTGGAGTGGCGCTTGGAGACGAAGAATGAGTCACTGGCTAGAACCACGTTCGCCGCCGGTACTCCCTATACTCGTCTCCAAATTTTTCTTCGAGGACGCGTGCTTCTTTGCGCGCCCGCCAAATTTGCATCGGAATAATCACCGCGACCAGGAGCAGCAACAGGGCCTCCCGAGCATGATCGCAACGCCGATCAGAAGAATTTCGCCCGAAACATAAATCGGATTGCGAATCCGAGAATAAATCCCTGTCGTCACCAAAGCCCTCGCCTTCGCCATCACCGAGAACGACCGTCCCAGCGTATAGCGTGCAAGGAAAACGCCTGCCAGTCCGATCAAGGCGATCCCAAGGCCAATCCATCGCGCTGGTCGGTGGTCCGCCGATGTTGCGCGCAAAATGTAGACCATCGCGACCGCCGAGAGAGCCAGCGGCAACCATACGCGCCTTATCGCTCCGCTATCCATGTGTTGATTACTCCTGGCAGCGTTGTCGCTGCGGACAACGTTACTCCACAAATCCTTGCCGTACCGCGTGGATGAAGTCGGTATGGGCCGGCTGCATCCCAGCCGCCCGCATCTCGAGCGCGATATGCCCGCGATGATAAGCGGAGTGCATGAGCACGTGGGTGAGCACATCTTCCACCCGGCTGGACCACGGTTCGCCTTTGCTATGCGGTATTCAATCATGCTGTTGAATGCGCCGGGTGCAAGAGCCGTCAGGTAATTCCGCCACTCGGACGCCATCTGGTCTGAGAGCGCGGCGCACTCCTGCACGGTTGAACTCGGCCAGACCGGCATGCTCTGTTTTTGCTTCGCAACCGCTCCAGCCATAACTTTTCCGCCGAGAGAATATGGGCAATGCGTCCGACAGTTACGCCGGAATTCAAGCCACTGGCTTTGATCGCTCGCAGGCATTCGCGATTGGCCCAGTCGTCGTAGGCAAACATCCTAAGGAAGTCGTGAGTGTTCATCGAATCCTCGTGCGCGTGCTTCGCAACATTGCGACCGGTTGCTTAGAAACGATACGATGGCAGCATTCGCAATGACAAACGGAGAAAGCAACGGCAGGACGCGCGGGTACAATCCGGCCGCCCGCACAGGAAGAATGTGTGGCGACGAGCCTCATGCTCGTTCAGGTGGAGCGAAGCCCCGCCTCAACATGGTCATTGCTCTCGCTGTGTTATTTCTGTGCGTCACTGCTTTTTCCCAGACGCAGTCCCAAACCCGCGATCAGTTTTTGCAGGACATCGGCTCCGGCCAACTGAAGGAAGCCATTGTTCTTGGGCAGCAAGCAGTTTCGCGGTGGCCGCGCGACCCACAGTTCCGCCACTACCTGGGTGTGGCCTACTTCAAAACGGGCGATCTAAAGCAGGCCGAAGATCAACTGGCGCGCGCCCGCGACCTCGATGGGAAAAACGCGTCGACACGGTTTGACTTGGCGTTGGTGTTTCTGAGCCAGGATGACTACGTAAAGGCCGCCGTCGAACTGGAGGCCTCGAACAAGCTTAATCCTTCGAATGCGCTCGGCCATATCCTACTGGGGCGTGCTTATCTCAACTCCAATCGCAGCCTACAGGCCATTGACGAATTCAAGACGGCGCTCAAGCTCGACCCGTCGGTTCGGCTAGGGCATTATCATCTGGGATTCGCCTATGCCAGCCTGGGCCGCGACGAGGAGGCCATCGCCGAATATAAGGAGGAGCTAAGGCGCTCTGGCGAGTCGCAGGCAGTCGTGTACGAATTGGGACGCTCGCTCCTTGAGCGAGGCCAATTTGACGCTGCGATTTCGAGCTTACAGCGCGCTTCCCAGCTCGATGCCTCGAATCCCGACGTCTGGTACAACTTGGGCAAGGCGCAGTTGGCAGCGGGCCAAGGCGCGCCGGCTGAGATTTCTCTGCGCAAAGCAATCGAGCTGAAGCCGACCGATCCCAGCCCGCACTATCAGCTGGCTCGCGCCCTCGAAAAGCTTGGCAAAGCCGAGGACGCGCGCGCCGAACGCGAACGCTTCGCGGAACTAAAGAAGGCGCAGCGGCCCACAGCAGGCATGGCCACCGGACGCGATCAGTGAAGATGAGAATCCTGCGTCTCACGATTGCAATCGCTTTGCTTGTTGCGCTGTCCGGTACAGGCATGTTCATCGCCCCGGCTCAATCGACGCAGCCACACTCCTCGCGCGAACAAAAAACACACGGGGCCAAGCCGGCCGCGAAAACTCCGCCGGCAATACATTCTCTCTTCACCAAGTTGACCGGGTGACAGACGTCGGTGAAGAGAGAATGTATTGCCGGCGGAGTTTTCGCGGCCGGCTTGGCCGCGTGTGTTTTTGTTTTCACGCGAGGATCGTGGCTGCGTCCAGTTGAGCCGGAACGCTGTGAACGCCCGCTGCCGGACAGCGCAACGAGCAAGAGCGGCAATCTTAAACGAGAAGGATCTCATCTTCACTGGTCGCGTCCCAGGTGGCCATACCTGCTGTCGGCCTTTGCGCTCTCTTGAGTTCGGCAAAGCGTTCGCGTTCTTCACGGGCGTCCTCGGCCCTGCCGAGTTTTTCAAGGGCCCGAGCCAACTGGTAGTGCGGGCTAGGATCGGTCGGCTTAGCTCGGTTGCTTTCCGCAGAGAAATCTCCGCCGGAGCGCCTTGGCCCGCTGCCAACTGCGCCTTGCCGAAGTTGTACCAGACGTCGGGATTCGAGGCATCGAGCTGGGAAGCGCGCTGTAAACTCGAAATCGCAGCGTCGAATTGGCCTCGCTCAAGGAGCGAGCGTCCCAATTCGTACACGACTGCCTGCGACTCGCCAGAGCGCCTTAGCTCCTCCTTATATTCGGCGATGGCCTCCTCGTCGCGGCCCAGGCTGGCATAGGCGAATCCCAGATGATAATGCCCTAGCCGAACCGACGGGTCGAGCTTGAGCGCCGTCTTGAATTCGTCAATGGCCTGTAGGCTGCGATTGGAGTTGAGATAAGCACGCCCCAGTAGGATATGGCCGAGCGCATTCGAAGGATTAAGCTTGTTCGAGGCCTCCAGTTCGACGGCGGCCTTTACGTAGTCATCCTGGCTCAGAAACACCAACGCCAAGTCAAACCGTGTCGACGCGTCTTTCCCATCGAGGTCGCGGGCGCGCGCCAGTTGATCTTCGGCCTGCTTCAGATCGCCCGTTTTGAAGTAGGCCACACCCAGGTAGTGGCGGAACTGTGGGTCGCGCGGCCACCGCGAAACTGCTTGCTGCCCAGAACAATGGCTTCCTTCAGTTGGCCGGAGCCGATGTCCTGCAACAACTGATCGCGGGTTTGGGACTGCGTCTGGGAAAAAGCAGTGACGCACAGAAATAACACAGCGAGAGCAATGACCATGTTGAGGCGGGGCTTCGCTCCACCTGAACGAGCATGAGGCTCGTCGCCACACATTCTTCCTGTGCGGGCGGCCAGATTGTACCCGCGCGTCCTGCCGTTGCTTTCTCCGTTTGTCATTGCGAATGCTGCCATCGTATCGTTTCTAAGCAACCGGTCGCAATGTTGCGAAGCACGCGCACGAGGATTCGATGAACACTCACGACTTCCTTAGGATGTTTGCCTACGACCACTGGGCCAATCGCGAATGCCTGCGAGCGATCAAAGCCAGTGGCTTGAATTCCGGCGTAACTGTCGGACGCATTGCCCATATTCTCTCGGCGGAAAAGTTATGGCTGGAGCGGTTGCGAAGCAAAAAACAGAGCATGCCGGTCTGGCCGAGTTCAACCGTGCAGGAGTGCGCCGCGCTCTCAGACGAAATGGCGTCCGAGTGGCGGAATTACCTGACGGCTCTTGCACCCGGCGCATTCAACAGCATGATTGAATACCGCAATAGCAAAGGCGAACCGTGGTCCAGCCGGGTGGAAGATGTGCTCACCCACGTGCTCATGCACTCCGCTTATCATCGCGGGCAGATCGCGCTCGAGATGCGGGCGGCTGGGATGCAGCCGGCCCATACCGACTTCATCCACGCGGTACGGCAAGGATTTGTGGAGTAATGTTGTCCGCAGCGACAACGCTGCCAGGAGTAATCAACACATGGATAGCGGAGCGATAAGGCGCGTATGGTTGCCGCTGGCTCTCTCGGCGGTCGCGATGGTCTACATTTTGCGCGCAACATCGGCGGACCACCGACCAGCGCGATGGATTGGCCTTGGGATCGCCTTGATCGGACTGGCAGGCGTTTTCCTTGCACGCTATACGCTGGGACGGTCGTTCTCGGTGATGGCGAAGGCGAGGGCTTTGGTGACGACAGGGATTTATTCTCGGATTCGCAATCCGATTTATGTTTCGGGCGAAATTCTTCTGATCGGCGTTGCGATCATGCTCGGGAGGCCCTTGTTGCTGCTCCTGGTCGCGGTGATTATTCCGATGCAAATTTGGCGGGCGCGCAAAGAAGCACGCGTCCTCGAAGAAAAATTTGGAGATGAGTATAGGGAGTACCGGCGGCGAACGTGGTTCTAGCCAGTGACTTGATTCTTTGTCTCCAAGCGCCACTCCAAATCAAGTGCCGTTTGCGACACCGATCGATTCAGGAATTCTCGACCACGATACATCCTTAACGCGGCATCGCGGCATCAGTTCAAGGAAACCTAAGCAGGAGAACTACGAGTGTGCCTCAAAGCGAAGGTCGCCATTGGCTTGGGCATTCTCTTCATTCTCACTCTGAGCAAGGTTCCCGCGCGGGCGCAGGGCGTGACCGCCGCGCTCTCTGGAACTGTCACCGACTCTTCCGGAAAAACGGTTCCCAACGCCAAAGTCACCGCCATGAACGCAGGTACCGGCAAATCGACCGATACCCAAACTGACGCCAGTGGAAACTATTCCCTGCCCAACCTCACGCTAGGCCTATACGAGGTTTCCGTTTCCGCGGAAGGAATTGGCAGTGGCTCTGCCGAAGTCGCACTGTCTCCCGGCACTTCGGAACAGCTGAACATTTCCCTGACTGCCACGCCCGCGCATCCGCCAGAAAGCACGCCACTCGCGACCGCGCCACCCGAGGATCTTCCCAACGCTCCATCGAGCAGCCAGAGCCCTCCATCGCTTGGCGACCTGGGATTCTCTCCGGCGGAGACACAAGCCAACGCGCGCGAGCAAGCCTTGCTCGATAAGCGATCCCACATGCTGAAGATTCACCAGCGCATGGGGTTGATCACCGCGATTCCCCTAGCGGCCACAGTGATTACTTCGATGAATGCGGGCGGTCGCAATACCAGTTCCGCATCCCGCGATCTGCACGTCGCGCTGGGATCGCTGACCGGCGACCTCTACGGCATCACCGCCTACTATGCCATCCGCGCGCCAAGAGTGCCGGGAACAGAAACGCGTGGGCCAATTCGCGTGCACAAGATTCTGGCCTGGATACACGGGCCGGGAATGATTGCCACTCCGATTTTGGGAGCGATGGCTTTCAGCCAGAAGAACAACGGCGAAAAAGTTCACGGCATTGCCTCCGCCCACGGCCCTGTGGCAATCATCACCGCTGGTGCGTATGGCGCAGCGCTTCTGTCGGTGTCAGTCAAATTCTGAGTTGAGCCTTATGAAGCTTGGATTCATGAAAAAGAATCTGGTGGTGTTGCTGCTGGCAGCGGTTCCCGTTTTCGCCGCCGAGGGACAGTGGATCCTCAAACAAAGCACGCTGACCTACCATGTCTCGCACCCGCTGCATCAGGTCGATGGCATCAGTCATGCCGCGCGCGGCAAGGGGGTTTGCCACGACGGGATGTGCGAATTTCTAATTGCCGTGCCCGTCAAAACATTCGACTCGGGCGACAGCAATCGCGATCTGCACATGCTTCAAGTTACCCGGGGTGCGGAGTTTCCCATGGTCACTGTGCGCACCCGGCTGCCAGAGTTGGCGGCCGACTCGGCCTCGCTTAAGGCCGATCTCGAAGTCCAGTTTGCCGGGCAGACGGCGCAATATAAGCAGGTCCCTTTTCAAGTAACCAGGCAAGGCAACGAGACGCGAACCTCCGGAATCATTCCCGCCACACTCTCTGACTTCAAGATTGACCCGCCCTCACTCTTAACAATGACCGTGAAGAACGACATTCCGGTGCGAGTGGAGATGACGTGGGCGCCGGAATCGGGCGGCAAATAACGATTGACGATTGTCGGCGAGGAACCTTCCCGGTTACCGCGCAAGTATGGTTGTAAAACCGCAGTCCAGGACGTAACCTAAAGGCTGCCGCGACCGTCAGTTCGCGGCGTTTCCCGTGTTCAACGCACAGAGCGTGCGCCCAATGATCACCAAATCCGGTGACACGAATCACGGCAGAGCATCACCCCCAGGCATCCAATAACAACTGGCCGCATTGTCAGCGGCGTTCAAAGTTACTTCTACGATTCAACATCGACAAATCCGTTCAGTTTCAAACAATTCGGAGGCAAGCCTATGACTGCAGTGATGGAACCGCCAAAGAAGCACGCGGCGGGCGACTACATTCCGTAGATTCTCAACCTCGTAAAAGCCAAAAACCCAGCCGAGCCGGAATTCCACCAAGCCGTGCTCGAAGTTCTCGAGTCCTTGCAGCTCGTGCTGGAGCGCCACCCGGAGTACCAGGAATCGAAAATTCTGGAACGTATTACCGAGCCCGAAAGAGTATTGATGTTCCGTGTGCCCTGGTTTGACGACAAGGGCAAAGTCCAAGTGAATCGCGGGTTCCGCATTGAAATGAACAGCGCCATCGGGCCCTATAAGGGCGGTCTGCGTTTCCACCCCTCGGTGAACCTTGGCATCCTGAAGTTCCTGGCGTTCGAGCAGGTATTCAAGAACTCGCTCACCACGCTGCCCATGGGCGGCGGCAAGGGCGGAAGCGATTTCGATCCCAAGGGCAAGAGCGACAACGAAGTCATGCGCTTCTGCCAGAGCTTCATGACCGAGCTCTGCCGCCACATCGGGCCGGACACCGACGTTCCCGCCGGCGACATCGGCGTGGGCGGACGCGAAATCGGCTTCCTGTTCGGCCAATACAAGCGGCTGCGCAACGAATTCACGGGCGTGCTCACCGGCAAGGGCCTGGGATGGGGCGGCTCGCTGATTCGTCCCGAAGCCACCGGCTACGGCTGCGTCTACTTCGCCAGGAAATGCTGAAGACGCAGGAAAGACAACGCTGGAAGGCAAGGTGTGTCTGGTTTCCGGCAGCGGCAACGTCTCGCAATATACGGTTGAGAAACTGCTCGACCTGGGCGCGAAGCCGGTCACGCTGTCTGATTCCGACGGCGCGATTTACGACGCCGACGGCATCGACCGCGAGAAGCTGGCCTACGTCATCGACCTGAAGAACAACCGCCGCGGCCGCATCAAGGAGTATGCCGACAAATTCAAGAAGGCCATCTACAACGCCGATCGACCGCAAGCTCGACTACAACTCGCTCTGGGACATCAAGGCCGATTGCGCGTTCCCGAGCGCCACGCAGAACGAGATCAACGCGAAAGACGCGGCCAATCTCATTAAGAACGGCGTAAAGGTGGTCTGCGAAGGCGCGAACATGCCGAGCACGCTCGAAGCAACCAAGCTGTTCCTGGAGCACAAGGTGCTGTATGGACCGGCCAAGGCCGCCAACGCCGGCGGCGTTGCCACATCCGGCCTCGAAATGGCGCAGAACAGCGCGCGCATTTCCTGGACGCGCGAAGAGGTCGATGATCGTCTGCACAAGATCATGATCTCGATTCACAAGAGCTGCCTGGAAGCGGCCAAGAAGTACGGCACGCCCGGCAATCTATGTGAATGGCGCCAACATCGCGGGCTTCCTGAAGGTCGCCAACGCGATGCTCGATCAGGGCCTGGTGTAAGGCTGTGCGGCGCGGGCCTCGCCCGCGTCTAGTCATCTAGTATGGATATGCGCGGGAGGGAGCGATCCTTCCCGCGTTCTTCTGCGCCGGTTTTGGCCGCTGGGTCGCGCCCCCGGCCTTGACGATTCTTGCTTGCGCGGAAGATGATGTCGCTGGCGAGAAAGTGGCCAGCCGGTGATCGCAAGCGGCCGCAATCGTGGCCCGCTCTCCTGGCTGCAAGCCAAGAGTCGCAACACAATACTTCAAGAGGATTGCTCTGATGACAAAGATTGAACGCAAGTCCGCGGCCCTGGTCGCGGCGTTACTATTCGTATGCTTGGCATTCACCCAGGCGGCGCTCGCCGACGAAGGAATGTGGACCTTCGACAATTTTCCATCCAAGACCGTCGCCGCAAAGTATGGCTTCTCGCCTTCGCAGGATTGGCTCGATCACGTCCGCCTCTCTTCGCTGCGGATCGCTGGCGGATGTTCGGCATCCTTCATTTCTCCGCAGGGCCTGGTGATGACCAATCACCATTGCGTAGTCGAATGCGTAGCGCAGTTGTTGACCAAGGAGCGGAACTTCCAGGAGGAAGGCTTTTCCGCGAAAACGTCCGCCGAGGAGCGCAAGTGCCCGGATTTCGAACTCGATCAGCTCGTCGAAATTCGCGACGTCACCAAAGATGTCTCGGATGCAGTGGCCGGCAAAACCGGCGACGACGCCAACAAGGCGATGAATGCCAAGCGAGCCGAGCTGCAACAAAGCTGCGGATCCGATAAAAGCGTCCGCTGCGATTTGGTTTCGCTCTACCACGGCGGGATCTACGACCTCTATCGTTACAAACGCTACAACGACGTTCGCCTGGTCTTCGCGCCGGAGTTTTCGGTCGCGCAATTCGGCGGCGACCCCGACAATTTCAATTTCCCGCGCTTCGATTTCGATATCGGCGTGGTTCGCGCCTACGAAGATGGCAAGCCGGCGTCCACGCCGCATTATCTGCACTGGAGCGCAAATGGCACCAAAGACGGCGATTTGGTTTTCGTTGCCGGCAACCCAGGTGGCACCAGCCGCGGCCTCACCAATTCGCAACTGGCGTTTGAGCGTGACACCTTCTTCCCCGCAAGAACGCCGTACCTGGCGGAGCGCCGCGGTCTGCTGGAAGAGTTCTCAACGAAAGGTCCGGAGCAGGCGCGCGAGGCAAAAGAGGATTTGTTCATCCTCGAAAACGGTTTCAAAGTCTACATCGGCCGTCAGCAGGCGCTGATTGATCCGCAGTTTTTTGGCACCAAGATGAAAGAAGAGCAGGATCTGCGCGCCGCCACCGCCAGGGATCCCAAGCTGGCCGAATTCGCTTCCGCCTGGGATGACATCGCGCAAATTCAAGACGTGCGCACAAGGCTTTTTGTCCGCAGCAACACCTTGGGCAGCCGCTCCTTCCGCGGAGGTTTGCTCGGGGATGCAATTACCCTGGTGCGGGCCGCAGCCGAGCGTGCCAAGCCCAACCGTGATCGTCTCCCAGAGTTTACCGATCAGGGATTGGTCGAAGTGCAAGAGGAGCTATCGGCCCCGGTTCCCGTGTTCAAGGATCTTGAAGAACTTGAGTTGACATTTCTATTCAACAACGTTCGCCGCGACCTTGGAACAGACGATGCATTCGTCCGCAAAATGCTGGGCAAGGAATCGCCGGAACAACTCGCCCACAAACTGGTCGGCGGCACCCATCTGGACGACGCAAAAGTGCGCGAGGAACTCTACAAAGGCGGCGCAGGTGCAATCGCCTCATCGACCGACCCCATGATTCGGTTCGCCGCTTCCATCGACGACGAACTGCTCGCCGTGCGCAAAGACAACGAGGCGCGTGTGGACGCCCCCACCCGAACCGCTGCGGAAAAGATCGCCAAAGCGCGGTTTGCGATCTATGGAACCAGCGTCGATCCGGATGCGACCTTTACTCCCCGCCTCAGCTTTGGCGCGGTGAAAGGCTTTGAAGATGCCGAGGGCAAGATGGTCGAACCTTATACGACCATCGGCGGCCTGTTCGAGCGCGCCACCGGAGCGGAGCCTTACAAACTGCCGGAGACCTGGCTCAAGGCGAAAGGCTTGCTCAATCTCTCGACACCCATGAACCTGTCCACCACCAACGACATCATCGGCGGCAATTCCGGAAGCCCGCTGATCGACAAGAACGCAAATGTCGTCGGCCTGATCTTCGATGGCAACATTTTCTCCCTGGGCGGCGACTACGGCTACGAAGCGGCTAAGAACCGTGCCGTAGCGGTCGACAGCCGCGCCCTGCTTGAGGCCATGCGGCACGTCTACCACATCGACCGCATCGTCGATGAAATAGAGGCGGGCAGAAAATAATAGAGAGTGTTCGTGTTTAATAAATCGTGTTTGGGAAGGGCACGGCTTAAGCCGTGCCGTAAGTACCCTCAGAAAAGGAAAAGGGGCGGACAGACCAGTTTTGATCTGTCCGCCCCCGCGTGGTTTAAGGAGGACACCTTTTGTCACCACTGCCTGCAAGCCCCTATTCGGGGCATGCATTCCCAAAGCTCTTGGCTCGGAATCTCTATTCCTTTGGACTTCTGCGCCAGATCGGGAGTGCCGGGTTCCAGGTGTGTACTTCCTTTTGAAAGTCCAAACCCTTGCCTTTGACTCCGGCGCCTACCGGCACAAACTTCTCTGCAATCTCCGCGATTCTGGCGTCGAGCCGCTTGCGCAGCTCAGGATTCGAAAACTGTTCGACGAACGCCGAGGGCAATAATTCGCCCCTGCCTTCGCAAAGCGGGCACTTCACCTTTGGTTCCTGTTCCAACATGAGCATTCCCCGTTCAGCACTGGATCAGTTCAGGCATTCCGATTAAACGCCGGAGACCAAGCCGGCACAGTGACTTTTGCCTCTGTGGTGGGTGACGCGCCTCACAGGGATGAGTGGTAAGAACTGCGTGACCGTCACGCTATGTTGACCATTTTTTGCGTGACTTCGTTCAATCCACCTGATTCATCACAAACTCAAAGTGTGATTCTCACTGACTTCTGCCGCCACGTAGCCAACTATATATGCCTGTCATCCTGAGCGCAGCGAAGGACCTCTGTACTCGTTGAGAGCGCCGGGACACTATGAGCGTGCAAGAAAGTCGCAACTACTGCGTCTACATTTTGACGAATCGGTCGAAAACACTCTACGTTGGAGTGACTGCTAACCTGCACCGAAGGGTGTGGCAGCATAAACACGGGACAGGGTCGGAGTTTTGCAAGCACTACAAAATTGACCGCCTCGCTTACTACGAGAGCTTCGACGATGTGATCAAGGCAATCAACCGGGAGAAGCAGATCAAGGGATGGCTGCGAATCAAGAAAGTTCAGCTGATTATCTCGATGAATCCCACGTGGCGCGATCTGAGTGAGGAATGGTATGTGCGGCATCGGTACCAGCCGGCAGAACACATAGATCCTTCGCTTCGCTCAGGATGACAGGTTGTAGAGTGCAGCCGAATCTTATGGGCACGAAGAGAAAGTCACCAAGGCCCTGAGCTTCTCCGCCGCCGCGCCCGAGTCGATCGCGTTCACAGCCAGCGGCATCGCATCCCGCAAATGATCGGCATGTCCCGCAGCCACTAATGCCGCCGCCGCGTTCAACAGAACCACGTCGCGCCGCGCGGACTTCCGACCCTGAAGAATTCCCTCAATCAGCGCAGCGTTCGCCGGTGCGTCGCCACCGGAGATATCCTCCAGCGTCGCTCGCTCCAGGCCAGACTCTTCCGGCGTCACCTCATACGTCCGGACCAATCCGTCGCGCACTTCGCCGACCCGTGTCGGTCCACTGATCGTGATTTCATCCAGTCCGTCGCTACCGTGCACAACCAGCGCGCGATGAAGTCCCAGCATGCTGAGTGCCTCGGCAAGCTTCTCGACAAGCTCAGCCGAATACACTCCCACTACCTGGCAGGTGGCTCGCGCCGGATTGGTCAGCGGGCCGAGCAGATTGAACACCGTCCGCAGGCGCAGCTCGCGGCGTGCAGGCTGCACGAACTTCATCGCCGAATGCATGGCCGGTGCGAATAAGAACGCGATCCCGACTTCCTCCAGACATGCGGCCACGCGCTCCGGAGCGAGGTCTATCTTCACGCCTAGCGCTTCCATCACGTCAGCCGAGCCGCATTTCGAAGTCACGCTCCGGTTGCCGTGTTTGGCCACGCGCACTCCGGCTCCCGCTACCACGAAGGCGGTTGCGGTCGAAATATTGAACGTGCCGCTGGCATCGCCGCCAGTGCCGCTGGTATCGACAAGCGCATCGCGTTCTGTCCCGCTGGCGTCAAGCACCTGATTCGCGTGCAAATCAAGCGGTGTGGCCGCCGCGCGGATCGCTTCCGCAAATCCGACAATTTCCTCCACCGTCTCGCCCTTCATGTGCAGCGCCACCAGCAGCGCCCCTATCTGCGCATCCGTACATTGTCCGGCAAGAATCTCCGTCATCACCGCGCGCGCCTCATCGCGTGTAAGCGATTGGCGGTAGTCGGCAATGCGATGGAGCGCGTCAAGGATCATGGAATTCGTTAACGCAGATGGCGTTCGGCGAGCAAAATGCAGATCCTACAAAGTTGCGATTATCCAAGCCGGAAGTGCCAGTTTCCTAAAAAGCGCAGGCTCCGTACCTCGGTCGAGGTTTCGCATGAACTGCTGAAACACGAGCCACATACCAGCAAGGGCAATAATCGACATTCCCGCTTCGCCCATATCCCAATATCTTGCCTATCGCCACAGCCTCGACATGGATAACAACGCTTCGAACGCAGGTATAGCCAGGAAGACGGTCAACATCGTCAAATGGCTCTTTAAGGTCTTATCCACGTTTATCTCCGTTGGCTGAATTCTACGTCACTTCGCGACGTGACATCTGCGTTTGCGCCAATCGCCGCGCCTTCTATAGAATCATGAGTTTGCTGCACGTTAATTGAAGCTGCAAGCAGGGCCTCCAGGGAGCACTCCGGTGGTTGCGTCTTGATTAACGCAGCGGCCGTTTTCCCGTGATCGCGAACGACTGACGACGAACGACGATTTTTATTTTGGAATCATTATGAAAATTCATGAGTATCAGGCAAAAGGCATTCTAAAGAAGTATGGTGTCGCCGTTCCGCGCGGTACCATGGCAACCACAGTAGAAGAAGCTGAAGCGGCAGCCAAAGAGCTGTTCGATGCGGGCGCAACCGGCGTCGTAGTCAAAGCGCAGATCCACGCCGGCGGCCGCGGCAAGGGCGGCGGCGTCAAGATTGCCAAGT
>CAWDPB010000025.1:0-14168 GCA_963804075.1 uncultured Acidobacteriaceae bacterium
TTTCACCTTCATCGGGTCGACGAAATGGCCGTTGACCAGGACCTCGTGGTGAAGATGCGGGCCGGTAGCGAGGCCGGTTGGCCGAGATAGCCGATCACCTGGCCCTGGCGAACCCGCGCGCCCTCGACCGCAGCCGCGGGCGAAGCCCGACATGTGATTGTAGGTGGTGACGTAACCGTTCGCATGCTGGATCTCGATGCGCCGGCCATAGACCCAAATCCCAGCCGGCTTTGATGATCACGCCGTTGCCCGCCGCGAAGATCGGCGTGCCGATCGGGGCCGCCCAGTCGACCCCGGTGTGCGGCCGCGTATAACCGAGAATGGGATGGATATTTAAGCCATATCCGGAAGTGAATTTCGCGTTGATTCGGCGTTCGCCCAGGAACTTGCGCGAGGAGCGGCCGTCCTGATCGTAGTAGTCGAGCTGGCCGTCGTCGGGGGTATGGAACCGGTAATAGTGGTAGGTCTCGCCGCGGAGGTGATAGTTGCGTAAAGCCGTTCGTCGTGCCCTCACTCGATGCGTTGGCCTTGTTATTGTCCATGTACTTCATCAGTTGCATATGCTGACGCGGCGCGTTGCCGGTTGAGCCAATCAAAACCTGCCCGTTTGTGGGAGCGGGCGTGGATGCGACACTCGACGGACTCGAGAAGTATGCGATGCCGTCGGTTGTCCCCGCCAGATTAGTGGCCAGCGTGACCGTGCCGCCTAGGGCGACACTGCCGCCGCCCGACAACCCTGATCCCGCCACCACCGTGATTCCAGGATTGGCAAGCATGCTATTTGTTACACCCCCGGCCGGAATGCTGATCGTGCCCGTGCTGGTAATCGGACCTCCCGTCAGGCCGGGGCCTGTAGCGATGCTGGTAACCGTGCCGGTGCCGCCGGTCCCACCACCATTGGGGAAAGTTTGTCCGGAGGCAAACGTGATGATGCCGTTGTTCGCGATAGAAAGACCTGTCTCCGCCGGCGTCGCGCCGTTCGAGCCAAACAGCAGGTTCAACGTGCCCGATGGATTGGATGAGTTGTTCTGACTTGGCTCTGTCTGCCAGAGAAAGTCTTGCGCGACCGCCGATGCCGACGTGCTGTTGTACGCGGATGCCTGCAAATCAAGCGCGCTGGAGTTGAAGCCCAAGCTCGAAGTCGCCGTGCCCGTTGGCGTCAGCAGCGTTCCTGCCGCCGATACCGGGCTGCTGAATGTGCCAGTGGTCGCCGAAAGGCCGCCGCTGAAACTGCCTGCCGTTCCACTCAGGGCACCGGTCAGCGTGCCACCCGCCAGCGGCAAGTAGCGGGCGTCCGTGAAGCTCGTATCCAGGCTAAGCGTGCCATTGGATGTGATCGGTCCTCCGATTAGGCCTGTGCCACTGCCCACGCTGGTGACCGTCCCCAGGCCGGGAGCTGTATTTGTGATTGTGACCGTGCCACCCAGCGCCACCGTGCCGCCGCCGGACAATCCTGGCCCAGCCGTCACCGTGATCGAGTTATTCGCCAGCATGCTGTTGGTAACTCCGGCGGATGGAATACTGATCGTGCCATTGCCTGTGATCGGGCCGCCTGTCAGTCCTGCGCCGGTCGCAACGCTTGTCACTGTTCCCGTGCCAGTTGCAATCGTACAGCTTGCTCCCAACGCGCAAGCTTGCCCGTTCACTGTAGTAAAGGGATTGACCAGCATGGCATTCGTCACGCCCGCCGAAGGAATGCTAATCGTTCCGCTCCCTGTGATCGGACCGCCCGCCAGGCCCGCGCCGGTCGCCACGCTCGTCACCGTTCCCGTACCGGTAGCAATCGTGCAGCTTGCTCCTAACCCGCACGTTTGCCCGTTCACTGTAGTAAAGGGATTGACCAGCATGGCATTCGTCACGCCCGCCGAAGGAATGCTGATCGTTCCGCTCCCTGTGATCGGGCCTCCCGTCAAGCCCGCGCCAGTCGCCACGCTGGTCACTGTGCCACCACCCGTGCCCGGGAATGTCTGCCCAGCCGCGAAAGTAATCAATCCCGTGCCCGCAATGGACAAACCCGTTTCCGCTGGTATGGCTCCGTTCGATCCAAACAATAAATTCAAAATGCCCGATGGACTCGCCGTGTTGTTTCCTGACGGCTCTGCTTGCCAGCGGAAATCTTGTGTCACTGCCGCCGCAGTCTTACTGCTGTACGAGGATGTCTGGAAATCAAACGGATTGGAGATGTAACCCTTGCTCGCCGTCGCGGTGCCCGTTCCCGGCAGTAATGCTCCACTCGCAGTAAGCGCGCCACTAAACGTCCCGGTTGTTCCAGAGAGCGCTCCGCTAAATGTTCCTGTCGTTCCGATCAAGCTGCCCGTCAGCGTTCCGCCCGCAAGCTGCAAATAGCGTCCGTCGGTGTATGCGGTGTTCAGGCTCAACGTGCCGCTCCCAGTGATCGGGCCGCCGGTAAGACCTGTGCCCGTTGCAATGCTGGTGACCGTGCCACCCAAACTCGGGGACGCATTCGTGATCGTGACCGTGCCGCCCAGCGCTACCGTCCCGCCTCCGGACAATCCCGATCCCGCAGTCACTGTGACCGAGTTATTTGCCAGCATGGCATTCGTCACACCGGCTGACGGGATGCTGATGGTACCGCTGCCTGTGATCGGTCCGCCCGTCAGACCCGCACCCGTCGCCACGCTCGTCACACCCGTGTTGTTGAGAGTGACCGTGCCGCCTAATGCGACCGTGCCACCGCCCGACAATCCCGATCCCGCCGTTACCGTGACCGAGTTATTCGCCAGCATGGCATTCGTCACACCGGCTGATGGAATGCTGATCGTCCCAGTCGCCGTGATCGGCCCGCCCGTCAGGCCTGCGCCCGTTGCCACGCTCGTCACCGTTCCTGAGCCGGTGGCAATCGTGCAGCTTGCTCCCAATGTGCACGTTTGCCCATTCACGGTAGTGAACGGATTGACCAGCATTGCGTTGGTGACGCCCGCCGATGGAATACTGATTGTCCCGCTCCCGGTGATCGGGCCCCCTGTCAACCCCGCACCCGTGGCCACGCTCGTGACCGTTCCGCCACCTGTACCCGGAAACGTCTGTCCGGTCGCAAACGTGATCAACCCTGTGCTCGCAATCGATAGGCCCGTTTCTGCCGGAGCAGTTCCATTCGAACCGAATAGCAGATTCAACGTGCCCGACGGACTCGCCGTATCGTTCCCAGTTGGCTCCGCCTGCCAGCGGAAGTCTTGCGTGACCGCCGCTGACGTCTTGCTGCTGTAAGACGACGTTTGCAAATCGAACGGATTCGAGATGTACCCCTTACTGGTCGTGGCCGTGCCGGTTCCCGGCAGCAACGCTCCACCCGCAGTAAGTGCGCCGCTGAACGTCCCAGCGGTCCCTGAAAGCGCGCCACTGAAGGTTCCCGTCGTTCCAATTAAGCCGCCAGTTAACGTGCCGCCTGCCAGCTGCAAATAGCGACCGTCGGTGTAAGTGGTATTCAGACTCAGCGTGCCGCTGCCTGTGATCGGACCGCCCGTCAACCCAGTGCCGCTCGCTACGCTCGTCACCGTGCCACCCAAGCTCGGGGACGCATTCGTGATCGTGACCGTGCCGCCCAGCGCTACCGTCCCGCCTCCCGATAATCCCGATCCCGCTGTCACCGTGATCGAATTATTCGCCAGCATGGTGTTCGTCACGCCTGCCGATGGAATGCTGATCGTCCCGGTTCCCGTGATCGGCCCGCCTGTCAGGCCCGCACCTGTCGCTACGTTCGTTACCGTTCCACCTGAGCTCGGCGATGCATTCGTGATCGTGACCGTGCCGCCCAGCGCTACCGTCCCGCCTCCCGACAATCCTGATCCCGCCGTGACGGTAATCGAATTATTCGACAGCATCGCGTTCGTCACGCCTGCCGATGGAATGCTGATCGTCCCGGTTCCGGTGATTGGCCCGCCCGTTAAGCCCGCGCCCGTAGCCACGCTCGTCACCGTGCCAACCCCGGTACCCGGAAACGTCTGCCCGGTCGCAAATGTGATCACCCCCGTGCTCCCAATCGACAGTCCCGTCTCCGCCGGAGCAGTTCCATTCGAACCAAACAGCAAGTTCAAGGTTCCCGATGGACTTGCCGTATCGTTGCCCGGACGCTTCCGCCTGCCAACGAAAATCCTGCGCCACTGCCGCTGCCGTTTTGCTGCTGTAGGATGACGCCAGAAAATCCAGCGCATTCGAGTTGTAGCCCTTGCTCGCGGTCGCCGTGCCTAGTCCAGGCATCGACGCTCCCGCCGCAGACAATGCGCCGCTGAAGGTTCCTGTTGTTCCCGAAAGCGCGCCGCTGAATGTGCCGGTGGTCCCGGCCAAGCCTCCGGTCAGCGTGCCGCCTGCGAGCTGCAAATAGCGTCCATCTGTATAGGTGGTATTCAGGCTCAGCGTGCCGCTTCCGGTAATCGGGCCTCCGCTCAACCCCGTACCCGTCGCAACACTGGTCACCGTGCCGCCCAAACTCGGCGACGCATTGGTGATCGTGACCGTGCCGCCCAGGGCTACTGTGCCGCCACCCGACAATCCCGATCCCGCCGTCACTGTGATCGAGTTATTCGCCAGCATGGCGTTGGTCACGCCGGCTGAGGGAATACTGATTGTTCCGCTCGCGGTAATCGGACCACCCGTCAATCCCGCGCCGGTAGCAACACTCGTCACCGTCCCGGTTGCCCCAGGGAACGTTTGCCCCGATGCAAAGGTGATAATTCCGTTGTGGGCGATCGAAAATCCGGTTGGGATCACGCCCCCAGGAACGCCATACAGCAGGTTCAGCACTCCGCCCGGACTCCCGGTGTCATTTCCCACCACTCCGGTTTGCCAACGATACAAGTAGTCCACCACCGCGGACGTGGAGGAGTTGTACACAGAGGCCTCCATATCCAGCGGGGTCGAAGCATACCCAGTTGAAGTCGTCGCCGTGGAAACCGGAGCAAGAACCGTACCGGACAGAAGACTGAGCGATCCGCGAACCACTGCCGCACCGTTCACGTCGAGCACACCGCCCGGACTGGTGGTGCCGATGCCTACATTGCCACCCGATTCATAAATTGCCGAGTTTTCGATGTTGCAGGCTGTAGTAAATTTTGTGACCTGATTCGCCGTCGCCGTTCCATCGCTGGTGATGGCCGAACACGCCGTCTGCGGCGATACCAGCAACGGCAGGCTGCCCGAACCGGAGGAAGCAACGACAATTCCCGAACTCGCCGCGCCCGTCTGCGCGGTGCTTGACTCCGCCTGCGAGTTCTGGCTTCCGGCAAGCGCATACGCTGAGGCTGGCCTCCCTCCGAGCATATCCGTGTCGGCAGCTTTCAACGCATAGGCCACACTCAGGAAGAGAATTCGCGGCTGCTCCGCTTGCCCCTCCGGGCGAACTCCCAGCCATCTTGCTTGGCCAGCCGAAAAAATCGCCAGCGGCAAACCCGCTTCATTCGAAGCGCCAAGCAACGCGCTATAGCGGCCGCTCGCATCCAGTTTCACATTCTGGCTTTCCTGCCAGACCGCCAGCTGGCCGCCCTCATCGTTGTACAGGGTGAACGTGACGCCGACGTTCCCGCTCCGGGGATTACCTGCCTCATCTCGTATCGATCCACTGATGCGAATCAGGCGAGGCACCGATGCCACGGCAGCGGATGATGCTGTCTGGGTTTCATCCTGCGCCCACGCAAATGCACTCAACGCCAGGCACATCGCCCACACGCACACGGATACATGAGAGGACTTCACGATCACCTCCAGATGCTTGTCGGGGGAGTACGCGGGGGAGGAAAGATCAGCTGGACGGCGAAGTAGATGCCGACCCGCTAATGGTGACCTGCGACCGAAAAGAGCCTCGCCGCGTGACCCTCTTGGCAGAGACGGGTCCCGCGCGAGCGCATATCCGGCGTTAGGCGTTATAAGCCAGTAGTCATTACGTCAAATTTAAAGGGGGCTCACAATCGCCCATGTGGCTTAACCGGATGAGTTAGCCCGTTTGGCTAGGAGGATCGGGGCACTCGCGTAACCAGCCGGGGGATTGACACCTTGGCGCGCCTGGGCTTAGATAGATTTGCGGGAGATTCGGCTTTCTTGTGCTTCGCCGCCTCCACAACTTTGGCTGGCCTATCTGGGTGCCGAATGAAGGACATACGGATGACAACGATGAAAACACTCTTTGCGATGCTGTGCATCGCTGCACTGGCACCGGTCGTTCTAGCCGAGGACGCGGCTCCCAAGCGCGTAAGCCCGACCGATGTCAAGAACCACGTCGGCGAAAACGCCATTGTTTGCGGCAAGGTGGTTGATACCAAGATTTCCAAGTATGGGCTCGCCGGCCGCGGTAAACCAGTGTCGTTCGATATCGATCAGCCTGAACCCAGCCCGATTTTCTACTTTGTGGCATTTGGCGACAAAGAGGTAGGCCCCCAGGAAGCAATTGACGCCTACAAAGGCAAGCAGGTGTGCGTTACCGGCAAGATTGCGGTACCGCCCAGCGGCCCGCCGTTCATCCTTGCCGCCGACCGTTCCCAGATCAAGATCGATACAGGCAAGGCCCCCGAGAAACCCGCGGACAAATAAGCCTTCACACGGAAAACTGGTAGCGGATCGGCAAATTGCAAGGGCCGCGAACCGTTCCGTTGCTGGAACGAAAGAACCGGGATTGACAACGGGCAAAGCTCGATTTGATCGAATCGGGATTTCCATCGACCGAGGACTCGAAATGACGAACATCAAAACCCTGGCAGCTATGATCTCTTTGGCGGGCATTTGCTCGCTGGCCCTTGCCGAGCCCCCCAACTCCGAAGCGCGTGAGTCCGACTGAAGCCAAGGGGCATATTGGCGAGACGGCGATTGTCTGCGGGAAAGTAGTCGACATGAGGGTTCCACGCAATGGAATCGGTGGCTACGGAATGCCGGTGTCGTTCGATCTCGATCAGCCCGAACCCAATCCGGTGTTTTACTTCGTAGCGTTTGCGCCCGGCCCTCCGGATACGCCACAAAAGACCCTGGACGCCTATAACGGCAAGCACGTGTGCGTAACGGGAAAAATTACCACCCAGCCCGGCGGCAACGGAGCGCCTTTCATCTTCGCCTCGGACCGCGCGCAGATTAAGGCTGACGTTCCCAACAAAGATGCAACCAAGTAACGGCCACGTGCGGGCCAGCGGCGTCCCTCGATTCCATCGCCAATGGCCTGTCGCAGGAGTTACCCCCGCGTCTTCTCAACATGCCTTTAGGCTTGACTCCGCATCGCCGGGGCAGCCAATCTATAAACTCATTTCACGGAGAGGGTCTCGCATGAAGAAAATTCTCATTCTGTTGTTGGCGTTGTCTGCGGCGAGTTTCTCGGCAGCAACGCTGTCGGCTCAAACGATCGTTCAGCAGTTTGTCGCCCTGAGCAGCGGAGGCGCTGTCTCCGACATGGATCTTGAGGCTACTGCGGAAGGCAGCACACTCATTGCCATGCCATTTCCTCTCACGCCCGGTCTCAAGGTGGAAAGTGTCACCGATAACGCCCCGGCCGGCGGCAATACATATAAACAGGTGCCGGGAAGCGTGGCGTCATGCGACGGAAAGTCCCTGGGCATCTGGTATTGCGAAAAATGCAACCCGGGAGTCACCGAGCTGAAATTCCATCTATCGGGCCGTTCCGGCGGCGTGATCAACGCCTTTGTTGAAGTTTCCGGCCTGGCCTCGACTTCGGTTCTGGACGGCGATGGAGTCCATGTAACCGATGGAACACGCACCAAGGAAGGTTCGGAAGTCGGCCCCGAGATCAAGACAACGGCAAAGGATTTTATTATCGCCCGCTACTTTACCGCTCCGCCCCCGCCGACAGGCGTAACCCCGCCGGCATGGAGCCTGACGCCTTCTTACGCTTTCGTGCAGAGTGGTGAACCGGGATCCTACCAGCCAACACTGCGTGGAGGAGGAGCCGACGGGAAATTCTGCATGAGCGTCGCTGCATTTAAAACCGCTGCACCTGTCGTCAAGTAAACGGCAAGTGCAGCGGTCTATTCTGCCTTGAACTACTTACTTCTTGCTGTCCGGGTTCGATGTGGTCAGTTCAGCGCTCTGTTTCCCTGCAGCGCTGTTGCCCAGTTCCTGTTGAACCGTGTCGCGCAGTTTGGCGTAGCTGATCGCCCCGCTCATGAAATGCCCGTTGACGAAAAAGCTCGGCGTGCCTTCTAACCCGAGCTGCTGACCTTCGTCGGAGTCCTTCTTCACCAGATCGCGCTCTTCCCCACTCTGCAGGCACTTGTCGAAGCGGTCGGTGTCGAGCTTCAGCGTGCGCGCCTCTTCCTTCAAATAAGTAGTCTGCAGACGCTTGCTCTGGAACAGGTAATCGTGAAATTCCCAGAATTTTCCCTGCGCGCCCGCACAGTGGGCAGCCTCGGCCGCCTTCTGTGCGAGGGGATGCATGGGAAGGGGAAAGTCCTTGTAAACCAGCGATACTTTGTCGCCGAATTGCTCGCGCAACTTGCCCAGGTCCGCATTCACCTGTTGGCAATATGGACATTCGTAGTCCGCAAATTCGATGACCTGCACAGGCGCGTTCGCGGCGCCCAGCCTCGGCGCTTCCCCCACTTCAACTTGAGCGCTCGGCAGGCTTAGCTCTACAACCACTCCATAGTCCGAACGAAGCTGCGCGATATAGGCATCGCGCGCTTTCTTCAGGCGCAGCGTATGAATCGTCTCGATGATATGCGGCCGCGCCGACTCGTACGTCTCGTCGGTCTGCACGCCCTCATAGTAGAAGCGAAGCTGGTCTTCGGTTGGGTCCGGGACGTTGACCGCGACATGCCGCTTGAACAGTTCGTCGTGGCTAATACCTTCTTTTTTCGCCTGCATGTCCACGAGCTGCTCGTTCATCAGTTGCTGTAGCGCCTCGCGCTCGGCAATGTAGTACTTATATCGGGCTTGAAGCAGTTTGCCGGCCTCGTCGTGTTCGAGCTTTTCGACGGTGATCTTGTTGCCGCCAATTTCAGCTACTACATCGGATCCATTTTGGCCAACCGCCGGGATGGAAATTGCCCCCATGGCCACTCCCAATCCAAGCGCCATCAAAGCGTGTTTGGTTGACATTGCGGAAATTTTCCTCTCTTCAAAGAATGTTGTGGGGGGATGAAAAAGGGAGGGGGAGGGCCCCAGACGCGAGTCTATCACTAAACCCGGCGTCCGGGGAAATTTTTTGGTTTGGCCAGGCTAAAGGGCTTCGCTATGAAGGCTTTAGCCTGACCGCTCGGATCTTTGTGCGAAAGACTAGAAGTCGTAGTCTTCCGGGGTGCAGGTGCAGGGGCTGCCGCTCAACAGATAGTCAAAGTAGCAGAGTTCCTCGATCAGGCCCTTTTCAGCTGTTCCCAGATTCGCATCGGCGAACTTCGTCTCCGTCTGGCTATAGGGTGCGGCGCCGTACGGATACTTGTTGGCATTGCTCTGGACATGGGTCGCCCATGCGCGCAGGCCCGGGATCGGGGTGGTCGGGGCAAACGCCGGACCGCCGGGGCAGTTCGCGCCCAAGCAGTTCGAGGACGAAATCAGCTTGATAACGCCCCGTGGCGGAACGATGTTCCGGATCGTGTATTTGCGTGGCTGGTTCTTCACCGACTCCGAAAGCAGACCGTCCGGGGTTACAACGCAACCGCAGCAGGACGTGAGCTCTTCGCTATCGTCGAACACGAAGAATTCGGCAAACAGGTCGCCAGCAGGCTGAGGTGCACCCTGGTCGCCATCGTTGATCACGCGCACCGTGGCATCCGGAGCAGCAGCTACGTTATTGGAATAGTAAGTGACAAAATAGACGCTATTGTCACCTTGTGCCATCGCAGTTCCTGACGCGATTCCCAGCATCAGCGCAATAGCCAGCACGGAAAACAACACGTATCCAACCCTTTTCATTTGTGATCCTCCAGTTTTGTTACGCCTAGGGCTGGGGGGAGTTCAGCTGGTGGCGCTCCCGCAACTCTAATCATTGGCTAATCAATTACAAGTACCCACCTGGCTTAACCCGAAACGTTAAAGTAGAGAGCTACTGCGTATGGAGTAGTTCTTTGTCTGCAATTTCTTGCAGATCTTCAAGAGTGGAAAGGTTGGCTTTACGGAGTGGCTGCGCTCGCGCAATCCCAAAGCGCGCCAGGGCAGAAGATTTTCTTGAAAGCTTATTTACTGCGGAGGCGCTTGCTGCGCGGCTTTTTCGCCGAGTTTACGAATCATCTCTTTCATCAAATCCCCGCGCGCTTCCGGAGACAGCGACTCCGCCGGAACTTTCAAATCGGTGTTGTACTCGGGCGGCAGAGTCTGCGGGCCGACATCCTCGGATGGTTTGTACATGCCAGGCAGTATTGCCAGGTTGGGTACCGGCGCGGCCGCGGCAGTTTGATTGTCTTCCCTTTCCACCGAAAGCAACACTCGCGCGACATTCTCCGGATGGTCCGGAGAATTGACAATAATGAAATTCAAATGCGAACCGTTGAGCAATTGCGTGAGCACGTCATTCGGCTTGCCCGGGCCGGCGTGCTCGAAAATGCGCTCTTGCCCGCTTCCCGGCGGGATCTCAATCGTCGCACCGGTCTTCTGCCCCACCAGATTCAGCACTTCGGCAAGGGTTGAATTCCGCGCATCGATGGTGAGCTGCCCCATCGCGATAGATCACGCGTGCGGCATCCTGCGGCAAAAGATCCGCCGGCGCTGGCGCCCTCGCGCTCTCATCTACCATCGCCCGCAATACCGAAGTCGCATCGGGAACTTGCCGGCTCGCCATAAGTACGGGCTGAGCGTCAACGCTTGCGGCCTTCGGCGGCGCGAGACTCGCAACGGCCGGAACGGAAGCGGTTGGAACGGGAACTGAAGCAACCGGAGCCGGAGCAATCGGACTCGATGTGAATGTCGAAGGCGCCGGTCTAGCAGAACTGCTCGAACGGATATTCTCTCGCTGTTCTGCCTTCGGCACGCCGGTTACCACGACCGGCCCCGACACCAGTTCGATGTTGCCCGGAAGCTCCTTTGCTGATGGGCGTGGCCGCTGTAGTCGCCAATGTGGGTGAGCCGCTCGGGCGGTTGTTGTCCCGCCGTTCTGTCTTCGGAGCACTCGTCACCACCACTGGCCCCGATACCAGCTCAATCTTGCTTGGAAGCTCTTCCGCCGCGACCGACGGTGCCGCCGCAACCGCATGCGGCAGAGGAACAGATCCGCCTTGCGCGAGCCTGCGGCCCTTTCCACCGCCGGAGGGGCGGCCACCGGTCGTGGCACAGGCACGGGTTCAACCCTGGTTGCCAGCACAGGTGCCCCGGGCTGCGGGGCGGCCATAATCGGCGAGGGAAGCGGAGCCTGATCCGAACTGCGCATGGCCGGCCTTCTGTCCACTACAGGGGCGGCCGCGACCGCTGCCGGCGTCGGCGGCAGTGCAGTTCGGCGAGCCATACTCGAGCCGCAATCATCGGCGCAGCACCAACCACAATCGGAAGCGGCAAGGGTTCCGCGCGAGCCATCTCCACGTTTCTCACGGCCGGCGCATTGCGCACCGCCGAGGGCACGGGCATGGAAGTGGCGCGGCTCGCGATGTCCTGCCTCTGCACCGGCGGCGCGGCGCTCACTGCGGAAGGCAGCGGCACCCGGTTCGCGTCAATCATCGCCCGAATGGCATCTTCTGCCCGCACCGCAGGCGCAGCGTCGACGGGCCGAGGTGTCGGAAGCGATTCGACCCTGCTGGAAATCTCGCGCTCTTGAGGCGCCTCTGGCGCTGCCAATTGCCGTTCCTCGATCACTCCGGCAACGGTCGCGGAGTTGGCGGTCGCGGCATCTCCCTCCAGTTTGATCTCGGTCAGGACCGAGTATCGCGGATCGGAAACCACCACCCCTTCAAGCGTCACAATTCGAGGTTGCGGCAGTGTCGGAGGCGGATGATATACGCCTTCTTCGTCCATGCTCCCGCAAGCATGCACCGTAGCACCCAAGCCCGGAAACATTCCACCGCACGGCGACCGCTTTGCCGCTGGAGTCGAGTACGCCGAAATGCTGTGTTTGATTGATCGGAACAGTGGCGCCACTGGGTAGGATGACAAATTTGCGCGGCACAACGCGCATGGACCGCTGAATCATCGGGCCGCCCGCCATCTTGGTCTCAGCCGCCCAAAGCACGCCTGTCAGCCACGCCGACAGCAGGATCGCCGCCGCTACGCGCACTCCGCGGCGAACCGCCAAACTCAATTTTGAGTTTAGGCGCACGGGTGCTGCGTACATCGCACGATCGGACTTTGCTACGGAATTCCCAAGCATAACGAACTCAGTTCAGCGCAGCCATCGCCGGTACGACAGCCCTGGCGTTCAGCAGTCCGCCATGGACCTTTTATAGCACTGTGTGCCTCTGTTCAGGGGGAGGATGAGTCGGGATAGCGCTTTCCGCCTTGCGCACACGGCCATTTGCTCGCATAGCAGGAACGCACTGAAAACCAAACCTTGCATTGCATACCCCAACGAAAGGGGGAAATCACTGAGCCAGCCAGCCGCCTGCGTAACTACGCCGCGTCCCACTCGGGACTCGTTTCGTCCCAATGTTATCAAATCGCGTCCAGGTGACGCTACGATTAGCCCAAGGACATTAGTTAGTAGACTACGGAAGCATTCTCGCGGCAATGCCTCAATCGGATTAGCTAATCGGTCCGATGACACCCGGATTAGTAACCCGTTTGATCTAGGATAAGAGGGCTGGCGGAAGCGTTCGGCGCGTATGCACCGGTTTTGCCACCCATCGTTAGGATTCGGAAGCGCCGCCACCAGCGACCGCGATCTCATTCGGAATCTTGCTCTTGCCGCTCCTGGCAGGCGTTTTGGGCTGGCTAGAGCCGAAAAACAACCCTTGCGCCGGCCATGCGGAATAGCCTATTATTACCCGTATGGACTAGTTCGAGTTGAGTATTGTACAGAATTATCCATTCGATATAGTTCAATTGTTTATTAGTGCGGTTCCCTCCCCTAAGGCTGCCCGAGAATTTCCAAAGTGAAACGTCTTTCAATCGCTCAAGCGACGTGTATCCTCGTCCTGCTCGCGGGATCGCTCTTCCTTCCCGGCTGCGGCACTGGAACGGGGCTGCAACAAATCACGATCGCTCCCGCTCATCCAACCGTGGCGAAGGGCGAGAAGATCGGGCTTGAGGCCACCGCTGCATACAACGACGGGTTTCTGCAAACCGTGACCACGTCCGTGGTTTGGAAGACGGACAAACCGGCGATTGCCACAATCGACGATCAGGGCCAGGTAACCGGCATTGGAGAAGGCGCCGCGAAAATATCCGCTACTTATCAGGGAGTGACCGGCAGCACCTACGTGACAATTGGAGCGCCGGTATTGGTCGAAATTGCCGTAAGCGCAAGCCGCGCGAACTTGCCTCTCGACGAGTCCGAAGCGATGATCGCGACTGGAAAGTTCTCCGATGGCTCCACAAAAGATCTCACGCATATTGCCACGTGGGCTTCCAGCGCAACCGGCATCGCCAGAGTCAGTCCTTCCGGTTTGGTCGTGGCGGCCGCGCCCGGCATCGTCACCATCAGCGCGACCTCGGGGTCCGTGACCGGTTCCATGCCGCTAACCGTGGGCCAGGCTGCCTTGCTGGGCATCAAGCTCACTCCCGCTCAATCGTCGTTGCCGATCGGCGAAGCCGAACAACTCACGGCGACGGGCACCTACTCCGACGGCACCACGCAGAATCTAACGCAATCCGTGACCTGGAGTTCCTCCAGTTCCACCATCGCCAGCGTGAGTGCCAGCGGTTCTGTACAGGCCAATTCCCTTGGGACATCGACCATCGGCGCAACCTCAGGATCGGGCGTGACGGGCACGGCAAGTGTCACCGCAACCCCGCCTGTAGTCGTTTCCCTCAACGTCGCCCCTTTCGCATTGTCCATTGTCCTCGAGGGCGCCAGTCAGCTTCACGCGATCGCTACTTGGAGCGATGGAACCACCCAGGACGTGACCACAGCGACCTCGTGGAGTTCGACACCCGCAGGCATCGCCACCATTAGTCTGAGCGGCCGCGCGACGGCCTGGCAGGTCGGCTCAACGACCGTCTTTGCGACCTACAGTGGAGCCACCGGCACTTCCAATCTCACCGTGACGCCGCTGCTCTTCGTGAACTACTTTGACCGCGCCGATGCACAAACCGCAAACATCGATGGAGCAATACGTCGACGAAGCGGCTACATAACACTA
>CAWDPB010000026.1:0-8587 GCA_963804075.1 uncultured Acidobacteriaceae bacterium
GCAGGCGGGACGAGGCGCTCCGGGTTCTCCCATTCACACCTGGAAAATGGACAACATCTATGGCGGCCAAGCGGTTTGGATTGGCGCGTGGCAAATTCTTTCCGCCGTTTTTCCGGGCACGTCGCGCTCCATGTCGACGATTGCCGCCGGACAATTGGTGGGGATGTCGCGCTCGGCCGCACTGGAATTTTCTTTCTTCCTCTCGATGCCGACCATGACGGTGGCGACGCTTTATACGCTTTACAAATCGCTCTCGGGCAAAGACGATAACCCGATTGGCGTGGACGAACTCACGCGCCACGAGTGGGTCGTTCTGGCAATTGGATTCGTGGTTTCGTTTATCGTTGCGTATGGCGCGGTGGCCTGGTTCATGAACTGGGTGCGCAAGCGCGGCTTCGCCCCGTTTGCCGTCTATCGAATCATTCTGGGAGCGATTGTGCTGGCCTGGGCGGCGGGGATGATCGGGCGGTAATGGACCTCTGGCCGTCACTGGGTTAGGTAGTTGAACCCGCGAGAATTGCACCCGAGCAAAGCGCAGTCTACTGAGGTCTTCAATGATCAATCGTAAGGTAGCACTGGCAGCTATATTGGCCATTGCGACCATGTGCTGGGCGGAGGACAAAGGCATTTGCCCTCCTTCACCTCGTGCGAACGTTGCAGCCCCGAAAAAGGCTTCGCCTCCTGAATCCACCTCGCCGGACAAAAAGTATTTCGGAACAGTTACATTGCTGGCTGTAATCAGTGACAGGGGCTACGTATGTAGTGCTCAAGCGCTGCGGGGACCCAGTAAGGAGTTCAACAAGAAGGCAGAAATAGCGGTGCGAGGATGGCGTTTTGATCCAGCGATGAAAGAAGGCCACGCAGTACCAGTAGTCGTTACTGTCGATGTCAATTACTGGACTACCAATGCTGGGGAGATCGTCAGCGATCCACCCCCACCGCCGTTAGTCTTGGACAAAAAGCCGGGGAACAGGCCTGTTCAGTGACAGTGGATTGCCTTCAATCTCATATAGGGCTCTAGTTGGCGAAACATCACATTTCCGGTCGCTACCGTTTCGAACCTCCCCGCCGTACCCAACTTGCCACCCCTGGCCATTTCGCGGCGTTGTCGGGCGTCCGAGTTCTTGTCATAATTAACAAGCTCTGGCTCCGTTTCCGGCGAGTGGCGGGGGAGTTGTCTCTCTTGCAGCCGGACGCTGCCCCATGAAATTTTTCTCGAAGATTTTCGAGCCCACCAGGAATAAGCGGCTGAACGAGCTGATCGGATTCCTGTTGTGCATCTCCGCGCTCCTCCTTTTCCTTGCGCTGGCGTCGTATTCTCCGCTGGACCCGTCGCTCAATAGCGCTTCCCTGCTGACCGGATCGCACGCCGCGCGCAACTGGATCGGCATTCTCGGCGCGTATTTGTCCGACATCATTCTTCAATTCCTTGGAGTTGGAGCTTTCCTGCTGCCTGTCTTCCTGGGCCTGCTGGGAGCGCGGTGGTTCCGCTCGCGAGCCGTGCAGGCTCCGGTGGCAAAGACTTTGGGCGCGATATGGCTGCTGATGTTTGTGCCCGCGCTGCTCGCCATTTTGCCGGGACATCTGCGCTGGATGGGAGCGATTCCGGTCGAAGGCCTAATGGGGCGGATCATCGGAGACGCGCTGATTCACTATCTGAACGTTGCCGGCGCGTATATCGTCTGCACAACGGTTCTTGCGGTTGCGCTCTACCTAACCACGGCGTTTTCGTTCTCCGCGATTCAGGTGTGGGCGCCCACGCGCTTTGCGTTTGTAGTGGCGTTACGCGATCGCTGGCGGGACTGGCAGGACGAGCGGGAGCGCGAGCGGCAGCAAAAGGAACTCGAAAAGCGCCGCGCTCAAAAACCCGTGGTCAGCGCGCAACTTGTGCCCGCCCGCGTGCCCTCGCCGCGTGCGGAGTTTGTGCCCGAGCCTACGCCGCGACGCGATGAACAGATCGCAGGAGTGCAGACGCCGGATCGCAGCCCGACTGGCATTGAGCGCATGGCGGAAGAGGAAAACGGGCCAGCGAGCGACGCACCCGAGTCTTCGGCAGAGGCCGCGCCAGTCTCGGAGATCGAGGTCACGAACCGCGCCGACGTCGAGCGCAAAGCAAAGACTACTCTTCCCAAGATTGCGGGCAGCTACAAGTTGCCGCCATCGAGCCTGCTGCATCGTCCGGACGATCAGCAAGCCGTGCATGAGGACGAACTCAAGCTGCTGGCTTCCGTGCTCACAGACCGCTATGCTGAATTCGACGTGCACGGTCAGGTCACGCAGATCAACCCCGGCCCCGTGGTCACGACCTTTGAATACAAGCCGGAAGCCGGCATCAAGTACAGCCGCATCATTGGCCTGACCGACGACCTGTGCCTGGCGCTGCGCGCGGAGAGCATTCTGGTCGAGCGCATGCCGGGCAAGAGCACAGTGGGCATTCAGGTTCCGAACCGCGACCGCGAAATCATCTGGCTGCGCGAGAACATTGAATCGCAGGAATTCCTGGGATCGAAATCGAAGCTGACGCTGGCCATGGGAAAGGATATCAACGGGCGGCTGGCCGTCGCAGATCTGGCGAGCATGCCTCACCTGCTCATCGCGGGATCGACCGGAACAGGCAAGAGCGTGGCCGTCAATTCGATGATCATGTCGATTCTGTATAAATCGACACCGGATCAGGTGCGGCTGGTGCTGGTCGATCCAAAGCGGCTTGAGTTGGGGAATTACGAAGGCGTGCCACATCTTTATACGCCGATCATCACTGAGCCCAAGCTCGCAGCCAATGCACTGCGCAATGCTGTACGGGAGATGGAGCGGCGGCTGAAGCTGCTGGCGGCGAAAGGCGTCCGCAATATCGCCAGCTACAACGCGCTGTTCGACGACACGCCCAGCCTGTTTGCCACCGAGCAATCGGACGAGGGGCCGATTCCCTATATTGTCATCATCATCGACGAACTGGCCGACCTGATGATGCTCGACGGCAGCAACGTTGAAGAATCGATCACACGGCTGGCGCAGATGGCGCGCGCCGTCGGCATTCACCTTGTGCTGGCCACGCAGCGGCCATCGGTCGATGTGATCACCGGACTGATCAAAGCCAACTTCCCTGCCCGCGTGTCGTTCCGCGTCGCGACGAAGGTGGATTCGCGCACGATTCTCGACGCCAACGGGGCGGAATCATTGCTGGGACGCGGCGACATGCTCTACCTCCCATCGGGATCGGCGCGCGTACACCGGCTGCATGCTCCTTACGTGACCGAAAAAGAAATCGCCGCTGTGGTGGAGTTCTGGAAGGCACAGGGCGTGGCGCAGTATCAACAGCACTTCCTGGAGACTCCGCAGGAAGAACGCGAGACGCGTATCGACAGCGTGACCGGCGAGGAGATTTCCGAGGACGACAACGACCCACTCTACAACGATGGCGTGCGCCTGGTGATCGAATTCGGCAAAGCGTCCACTTCCCTGCTACAGCGGCGCTTGCGCATCGGCTATGGGCGCGCGGCTCATCTGATCGATCTGATGGAACGAGATGGCATTGTGGGCGCTGCCGACGGTCCCAAGCCGCGCGAGGTTCTTAAGCGGCCCGACTGGCTCTCCGAGGTTGAAGAGTCGATGCGGTAAAACTTCTCTTCAGCTTACCGATCGAACGGAAAGTTTAATTGATACGTGTGAATCCGCTTCACTGGGCGTCTCACTGGTCTCGCGATTTAATCCGGTGAACAACCGAGTTGGTTTTCTTGCGTGGTTGCTCGCCCTGCGGATCAATTTCGTGGATAATGCTAAAATCTTTGGTTTTTCTTGCCATCGGGAAAAATGCACCATTCACCACCGCCGGGTTGGGCCGCTCTTCAGGAACGGGCGCGCCAGACAAAAGATCCCAAAGAACTCGCGCAGATCATCGATGAGATGAACGCTTTGCTTACGGAGTACGAGAAGGCGTCACGCGATGGTCCAGAGAAGAAACCTCGCCGCGGAGGAGGACGTAAACCCTCCCCAAAGAAGAACCCGGACTAACGCGGTCTTTGAAGACGATCAAGCGCCGACTGCAGTTCCAGGATCCGCCGTCTCCGGTTTTCGTACGCGACCTTTTCCTCCTGCGACAGATCGTTGAAATTCCGGCCGACGATGGTTTCCACCTGCTGGTCGAGCAACTCGATCAGTTCACGCGCAATTTGCTCAAAAGTAGGGGGCCCCATGAGCTAACCTTCTACAATCGATAAGCGAATTGCGCAGTGCGCTGGGACATGCTGCCGCGTGACCCGTCTCACACGACCACCAAGGCGAAAAATGAAATTTCACACTGAGTACATCACGCTCCACACGAAAACCAAGCGCGCTTACGTGCGGATCACGCCGCAGGTGGAAACTGCGCTTAAGAAAGCGGGGATCAAGGAAGGAATGATCCTGGTTTCCGCCATGCACATCACCGCCGGCGTCTACGTCAACGACAACGAGAGCGGGCTGATTGAAGATATCGACCAGTGGCTGAGAAGCTCGCGCCTTTCGACCGCAACTATCAGCATCACCAGACCGGCGAAGACAACGGCGACGCGCACTTGAAGTCGATGCTGGTGCATCACGAGGTGATCGTGCCGGTGACCGGCGGGAAGCTCGATTTCGGGACCTGGCAGCAGATCTTCTACGCCGAGTTCGACGGCCAGCGCGATAAGCGGGTGATCATTAAAGTGATGGGGGAGTGACGATAATAGGCTGACACCCTCAAAATTGGTTTATTCTCGTTGGCGCGGCGTAGGGGGCTTTCGGCTTTCGCGAGATCTAAGCACGTGAACTTGAAGTCCGGAACATGGAAGCCGAAAAGCCAGAGCCGCACTAGAGCCCTTTTACATGAGTCCACTCCTGGAGCCCGACGATATGAGCGAAGAACTACACGAACTGCACGAGCACGCTGAACATGCCCGCGAGCATCCCGACCTTGCGCCAATCACCCTCACAATGGCCGTGCTGGCGGTGCTGGTGGCGACCGCGTCTCTGTTGGGACATCGGACGCATACCGAAGAGATCATTCTGCAAAACAAAGTCACCGACCAGTGGAGCTATTACCAGGCCAAGAACATCCGCCGGCACACCGACGAACTCTTCGCGGATTTGACGACGGTGATCACGACGAAAGACGAGGCGGGGATGGCCAAGCTGGGCGATAAATATCGGGCCGAGGCCGACCGGTATAAGGAGGAGCAGAAAGAGCTTGATGCCAAGGCACGCGAGCTTGAAGCGGACACCGATCTCACCCGCCGGAAGGCGGATCGCTACGATCTTGGGGAAGTGTTTCTTGAGATTGCGCTGGTGATCACGTCGATTACGCTGCTTTCGGGGCGTCGTATCTTCTGGCATCTAGGGCTGTTACTAGCGGTGGGGGGAGCTGTGGTTGCGTGCTCGGCATGGCTGCTGCACTGAGTGTGGAAGCTGCTTCATGGTTCCCCGTAAGGTTAAACATGGCATCTGTTGCGGTGAGACACGGGGTTCTTGATGGCAAAAGGGCAATTCCGGGGTACAATTCGGGCGTCGTTCCGCGCTTGACCTTTGCCTCCTGCACTTGCGGTGGCGGATTAGACTCGGACCATGGTGGGATACTCGCGCATAACAAATCTTCAAGAGAGGGAGAACTATGAGAAAAATTTATCTGCCCCGAATTGCCCGGATCGCGATCGCGGCCAGCGTTCTTAGCGCTTCGCTTTCCTTTGCCGGACAAGTGGCCGACGTGGAAGCCCGCAACCAGGAGATCTGGCGCGAAGCTATTTCGCGAACCCAAGTACCTGCGGAGGGATGCTTCGAGGCTTCCTATCCGAGCCTGACTTGGAGCAGGGTCGAATGCACAGTTGCGCCGAACGTTCCGTACAGGCCGCGAAGCGGGCGGATCAGTCCAAATGCAGGAGATGGAACCGATTATGCGGCCGAAGTCACCTCGGGATTGATTAATACAACCGTCGGCTCCTTTCCGACGGACACGGGAGTGAAGAAGGAAACGGGCTTGCTTGGCGCAAACGATTATTCGCTGCAGCTCAATTCAAACTTCATGAACACGGCAACCTGCAAGGGCGCCAGTGCTCCGGCCAAGTGCCTGGACTGGGAGCAATTCGTCTATTCATCGGGTTACAAGGTGGCGTTCATGCAGTATTGGCTGATCAATTGGAACAACACCTGCCCAAGCGGGTGGTTCAGCGCCGGAACCGATTGCTACACCAACAGCAATGGCGTGACCGTGGCCAAGGAAGCGGTCACCAAGCTCAAGACGCTCAAGCTGTCAGGTGCGGCGAAAAAAGGTGGCATCGATACGCTGGTAATGACTGTGGGAACAAAGGCCTACAGCACCACGGGAGCGGATAGCGTCGTCTATCTTGCGACGGCCTGGAAGGAATCGGAGTTCAATATTATTGGCGACGGCGATGGTTCGGAAGCCACTTTCAACACGGGGTCGTCCGTGACCGTGAACATCGCGGTGACGAATGGGAAGACCGCCGCGCCGAAATGCGCGTCGGACTCGGGAACAACGGCGGAGACCAATAACTTGAATTTGGGGAGTTGTGCCGGGACGGGGGGCGCCACGCCTTATATCGAGTTCACTGAATCGAACTGAGGCAGTTGTAGCGGCGCTGATGATGATGGATTGCGGAGGCCGGGGATTCTTCCTCGGCCTTCGAAGTTTGCAGAAAACATGATCGCGGTCTGCTCCCGCTAGCTTGCCGGTACGGGCGTTTCCTTCGCTTCCAACTCTTCCAGTAAATCGCGCAGGGTTTCCAGGATGGCTTCGGCGCTGGCTATCTTGATGGTGAACTTCAGCGTGCCGTCAGGCGTGAATCGCGCCTTGGGCTGGCTGGCGACGAAGCGGGCCAGTTTCCCGGGATCAATCGAGGCGGTGGGGCTGAATTTGATGTTCACGATTTCGCGCTTGCGCTCGATAGCCGTCGCTCCTACGCGCATGGACTGCAGTTTTAGCGCGGCATAGGCGAGCAGGTTGCGGACGGCGGCGGGCGGCTGGCCGTAGCGGTCGGTGAGTTCGCGCGGTTACATCTTTCAACTGCGATTCGGTTTCCACTCCGGCGACGCGTTTGTACATACGCAGGCGCTGGTTCTCTTCTTTTATGTAGTCATAAGAAATGCGGATATTGAGGCCGAGGTTGAGCTGAATTTCGGTGACTTCAACACCCTGCTCGCCCTTCATTTCCCTGACGGCTCGCTCGAGCATCTGAGTGTAGAGTTCGAAGCCAATGGCTTCGATGTGGCCGCTTTGCTCGCCACCGAGCAAGTTGCCGGCGCCTCTCAGTTCAAGATCCAATGCGGCAATTTTGAAGCCTGCGCCCAAGTCGGAGAATTCTTTGAGGCGGCGAGACGACGGCGCGCGATGGGCGTGAGTTCGATTTCCGGCGGGCAGCAGTAGATACGCATATGCGCGGCGATTCGAACGGCCGACGCGGCCTCGAAGCTGGTAAAGCTCGGAAAGGCCCATGCGGTCGGCGCGATTGATGACGATGGTATTGCAGAGAGGAATGTCGAGTCCGTTTTCGATGATGGTGGTGGAAACGAAAATGTCGGCCTCGTGATGCATGAATCGAGCATCACTTTCTCGAGTTCGCCTTCACCCATTTCCGTGGCCAACGGCAATGCGCGCTTGGGGCGCCATCCCTTGCAGCTTGGCGGCAATTTCCCAATGGTGTCGATGCGGTTGTGGACGAAATAGACTTGGCCACCGTGTCAGTTCCTGCTCGATAGCGGACTGGATCAGCTTCTCATCCCAATTGGCCACTACCGTGTGAATCGCCATGCGATCTTCCGGCGGAGTCTCGATGATCGCACATATCGCGCAGTCCGAGAGCGACATGTGCAGCGTGCGCGGGATGGGCGTGGCGGACATGGTGAGAACGTCCACCTGGGTCGCATCTGCTTGATGCGCTCTTTGTGCCGGACACCAAAGCGCTGCTCTTCATCGACGACTAGCAGGCCAAGTCGGAGAATTTTACGTCTTTTGAGAGCAGGCGGTGCGTGCCGATGAGGACATCGACTTTGCCGACGGCGACTCGGTCCAGAATTTCTTCTGACCTTCTTCGGCGTACGAAAGCGGTGATCAATTCGACCGTCCGGGAAGGCGGCGAAGCGCTGTTTGAAGGTCTCGTAGTGCTGCAAGGCGAGCACCGTGGTCGGCGCGAGCACGGCGACCTGCTTGTTGTCGCTCAGCGCTTTAAAAGCCGCGCGCATGGCGACTTCCGTTTTGCCGTAGCCGACGTCGCCGCAGAGCAGGCGATCCATGGGAAGCTGGTTTCCATGTCCTGCTTGACGTCGGCGATGGCTTGCGCCTGATCTTCAGTTTCGTTGTATTCGAACGCGTCTTCAAATTCCTTTACATCCATCGTTATCGGGCGGAGAAGACGTGGCCCTGCGCGGACTGACGCTGCGCGTAGAGCTTAAGCAGTTCGTCGGTCATGTCTTTCATCGCCTTCTTTACGCGAGCTTTGGTTTTTCCCACTGCCGGTGCCGAGGCGATTCAGCGTTGGCTTGATGCCTTCCTGCGAGCGATATTTCTGGACAGATCGAGGCGCGTGAGCGGGACGTAGAGGCGCGCGGCTTCGGCGTACTC
>CAWDPB010000027.1:0-33438 GCA_963804075.1 uncultured Acidobacteriaceae bacterium
TCTTCTGTGACGCCTTCGTTCAGTTAGGCGTCTTGCTCGATCAGCACGGCGGCGGGGATCTGCTGTCTGGCGATCGCGTCATTGACGATGGGGTCGACCACTGACAGGCGAGAGTCAAGTGGCGGCTGGCAAAAGGCGAACGCGCTGCACAAAACGAAGAGAAGAGTGGCAGGCCTGATTTTCACGGATGCTGTGACTCTACACGACCGGCAAGACGACTCTCAAGCGAATAGGTGCTCCCAGGCACCCGGGCAGCACCCTGAAACGCAACACTCCGGGGAAAACTGCCGGCGGCGCGGAGGGACTCTCCGCGCTACACTGTGTTTGCTCTTGACCTCGGCTTCCAATTCGCCCGATGGTTTCTCGTTCCTGGCGCGCCGCGATGGCGAACAAGACGAACGCTTCCAGAGCGTTTTCGCGATTCTTGCTCAGGCCATCAAAGCCCGCGCATTCCCTGGCTGCTCGCTGGCCGTGACCTATCGCGGAGAACTCATCGCACACAAAGCTCTGGGCAGGTTTACCTACGAACCGTCGTCTGCAACGGTCGCCACTATACTCTTTTCGATCTCGCCTCGGTCACGAAAGTGATTGGACCGACGTCGATGGCGATGATTCTGTATGAACGCGGTCTGCTCGACCTTGAAGCTCCCGTCACTGCGGTGGTGCCGGAGTTTGCCTCCGAGGATGCCCGCCGTGGCCAGGTCACGCTGCGGATGTTGCTCGCGCATAGCTCGGGCCTGCCAGCATACGAAAGGCTTTTTCTTCGCGCGCCCACCCGTGACCAACTTTTGCGCGCGGCGTTTGCCACCAGTCCTTTCCGCTGCCGTGGCACACGCGCCGAATACAGCGAATTGGTTTCATAATTCTGGGAGTGGCTCTGGAACGGCTGGCTGACGAATCGCTCGACGTATTTTGCCAGCGCGAAGTGTTTGGGCCCCTCGCCATGTCGCACACGACGTTTAATCCGGCGCAGGAACTGCGCGAGCGCATTCCACCCACGGCCGACGATCGCACATTTCGCCATCGCACTGTGCAGGGCGAAGTGCAGGATGAAAATGCCAGCGTGCTGGGCGGCGTAGCGGGACATGCCGGATTGTTCTCAAACGCAGAAGATCTAGCGCGCTTTGCCCACGCGATGCTTAATGGCGGACATCCTGTCCTGCGGCCAGCCACAGTCGAACTCTTTACTCGTCGGGAAGCCTCGCCCAACGGCACGTCTCGCGCGCTTGGCTGGGACACGCGTTCGGCCCCGTCGCAATCGGGCAACTATTTTTCCTCGCGTTCGGTTGGGCACCTCGGATACACGGGAACTTCGTTATGGATCGATCCCGAGCGCCAACTTTCGGTCATCTTACTCACCAATCGCACCTGGCCGGACTGCCAGAATGAGGCCATCAAACAGGTGCGGCCAGCAGTCCACGATGCGGTGATTGAAGCGCTGCAAACGGAGGATCACCTGTGACGCGCAAAGCCAGGAAGGCAGGCCTTCGCATACTGGAAACTGAGCAGCCTAATGCGGCTTCAGCCGATCTCGACTCCCGGCCTGCGTTAGAGATCGCGCGCATCATCAACGCGGAAGATGCGCGCGTCGCCACTGCCGTCAAACGCGCTCTTCCGCAGATCGCACAGGTGATCGGCTGGATTGCGGACGCGCTCTCCAAAGGCGGACGCCTCATTTACGTTGGCACAGGGACCAGCGGGCGCATTGCCGCCCTCGACGCCGCGGAATGTCCGCCGACATTCGATACCGATCCGAAAATGGTGCAGTTCATCATCGCCGGGGGCACGAAAGCACTCTCGGAGGCAGTTGAAGCCAGTGAAGATTCGCGCAAACTGGGCCGCGAGGCAATCGCCAGGAAGAAGCCGCGCGGCAAAGATGTGGTGGTCGGTGTGGCTGCGAGTGGACGAACGCCATTCACCATTGCAGCGATCGAATACGCGCGTTCCCAGGGAGCCAAGACGGTCGCCGTGGTGTGCAACCATGACTCGCCGCTCGAAAAGGCGGCGCACGTGGGCATTGTGTCCGAAGTCGGACCTGAAGTGGTCGCCGGCTCCACTCGCATGAAGGCCGGCACCGCGCAAAAAATGATTCTGAATATGCTCACGACCGGCGCGATGACGCGGCTTGGCTATGTGTATGGCAATCTCATGGTCAACCTGCATCTTAAGAACGAGAAGCTGGCGGCGCGGGGCATCGGCATTCTTGAACAAGCCGCCGAGATCGACCGTGCAGCGGCGCGCAAGCTTTTGAAGTCCGCGCACAACAGCGTGCCGGTCGCGCTGGTCATGGCGAAGGCAGGAGTGACGCGGGCACAGGCGATCAATGCGCTGGAACAGGCGCGAGGGCATGTACGGAACGCAGTCGCCGCGGCGGTTGCAGCACAGAAGGAACAATCATGAAAGCTTCTTGGTGCGTGCTTATCTTTCTGATCTCTTGCCTTAGCTTTGCACAGGATTCGCCCCTGTATCGAGCCTGCAACAAAAAGGCAGCTACGCAGTACGACCTGAACGTTTGTGCCAGCGAAGAAGCAAAACGAGCGGACGATGAACTGAACCGTGTTTACAGGCTCCTGCTCTCAAAGGTCCGTGGCGACGCACTTGCCGCCGACAAAGTTAAAGCGGCGCAGAAGGCGTGGGTTGCGTACCGGGATGCCTACATCGCGGCCATGTACCCTGCAGAAGATAAACAAGCGGAGTACGGATCTATTCTTCCCATGGAAGTGGATTTGCTGGCAGCCAAACTCACACGTCTGCAGACGACCGCGCTGCGCGAGCTGCTGAAGCAGTACTAAACAAAGGGGTACCACTGCGTACCGCTGTGCCTTTGGGATTAATACCTCTTGGCGAGCTATCTCGCTCCGAACGCGGCTAGAATAAATCAGCGGCAATTTCGCCTGCCCAACATGGCGAGGTTGGAACTTCATCATTTATGGACAAACTCATCATTCGCGGCGGCAACCCTCTTCTGGGGACGGTTCGCACCAGCGGCGCAAAAAATGCTGCGCTCCCGTGCATGGCAGCAGCGCTGCTTACGGAAGAGCCCGTCATACTGGAGAACATTCCGCACGTGCGCGACATTGAAACCACGCGCAAACTTCTCTCGGCGATGGGCGCGGAAGTGGAGCTCGGCTATGGGCGAGCACAGCATCGAACGACCATTTGCGCGAAAACGCTGGTTGCGCCGGAAGCGTCGTACGAACTGGTGAAAACCATGCGAGCATCCACGTTGGTGCTGGGGCCGCTGGTTGCCCGCTGTGGACGCGCACGCGTTTCTCTGCCTGGTGGGTGCGCGATTGGAGCGCGGCCCATCGATCTTCACATCAAGGGATTGGAGAGACTAGGCGCAACAATTACACAGGAACATGGATACATCGAAGCGACTGCCGACCACCTTCATGGGGCGGAAATTATCTTCGACAAGATTACCGTCACCGGCACCGAGGATTTGCTGATGGCCGCAACGCTCGCCGACGGCGAAACCCTGATGCAGAACTGCGCGCGTGAGCCGGAGGTCGCCGACCTGGCCCTATTGCTCAATTCCATGGGAGCGAAGATCGAGGGCGCGGGCACGGCGACCATTCATGTGAAGGGCGTGAGCACGCTGCATGGCGCACGGCATCGAATCATTCCGGATCGCATAGAGGTCGGCACGTTCATCATTGCGGGCGCCTTGACCGGCGGCGATGTCAGCGTTGCTGGCTGCGATCCTCTTCAGCTGACGGCAGTGTTGCAGAAGCTCTCCGAAGCTGGCGTAAAGACGTCCGTGAAACCCGATTCCATCCGCGTGATGGGCGATCATCCGCTCAAAGCGACGGACATGAACACAGAGGAATATCCCGGCTTCCCCACCGACATGCAGGCGCAATTCATGGCGCTGGCTACGCAGGCGGAGGGCAGTTCCATGATTGTGGAAAATATTTTCGAGAATCGCTTCATGCACGCACAGGAACTGGTGCGCATGGGTGCCAATATCAAGATCGAGGGACGGCGTGCCATCGTGCGCGGCAAAACGCCTTTGAGCGCCGCGGCCGTGTTGGCTTCCGACCTCCGTGCATCGGCGTCATTGGTGCTTGCCGCGCTGGTGGCGGATGGCGAGACGATCATTGACCGGGTGTATCACATCGATCGCGGCTACGAGAATATTGAAGAGAAACTGAAAGGCGTGGGCGCGGAAATCCGGCGTGTGGGGGATATTTTTCCTAAGCGCCGCGCGCAGGGGCTGTAGCTCTCGGGCCAAGTAATGACCAACGGGTAACGATAGTAACCTGCCACCGCCTCTTTTCCTCCGGAAATCCCCATGTCTTGAGCGCTCGAACATACCTCTCTACCTGCTAACCCCAATTCTCCGCGTACCTTTGGCAGCTTCTGGTGACTTCCGTAATCCTGCCTTCAGCCTGCACGTGTGGGATAACTGATTGGCAGGCTGTAAGTAACCGGTGAAGTAACCGGCTGGGAGATCGGATGTGGACCATCCTCTCCCCGAACCGTTGCAAGGAACCCAGCTATGAAAGTTGTCGTTTTGTGTGGAGGACTCGGCACACGTCTTCGTGAAGAGACCGAATTCCGGCCAAAACCGATGGTCGAAATCGGGGGACGACCCATCCTGTGGCACATCATGAAGATGTACGCCCACTACGGAATGCGCGAGTTCATTCTGTGCCTCGGATATCGCGGCACCATGATCAAGGACTACTTCCTGAACTATGAAGCCATGAACAATGACCTCCGGATCTCGCTGGGATGTAAGTCTCACATCGAGTTCATGGGCGCTCATCAGGAGCAAGACTTCACCGTAACGCTCGCCGACACGGGGTTGGACACGATGACGGGCGGGCGCTTGCAGCGCGTGGCTCGCTATCTCGAGCAGGATGATACTTTCCTGCTCACCTATGGCGACGGCCTCAGCGATGTAAATATAAGTTCTCTTCTCGACTTTCATCGCCAGCATGGACGTCTGGCAACCGTCACATCGGTGCCACCGGTTTCGCGCTTCGGCGTGCTCGAAACGGATACCACAGGCCAGGTGCAGCGCTTCATGGAAAAACCCAGAGCCAACGGTTTGATCAGCGCAGGGTTCTTCGTTTTCAACCGCCGCATTCTTGATTACCTTAGCGGTCCGGCTTGCATTCTTGAACGTGAACCGCTGGAGCGTTTGGCGCGTGAGGGGCAACTGATGGCGTACCGGCATGACGGATTTTTTTACGCCATGGATACATACCGCGAATACCAATACCTCAACGAACTGTGGGCGAGCGAAGCGACGCCGTGGAAAGTTTGGCCTGACGAGAAGACTTTGGCAGTAGCCAAGAAAGCAGGATCGAAGTGAGCTCTTTCTGGCAGGATCGCGCGGTTCTGGTCACCGGCGCTACGGGACTGCTCGGTTCATGGCTCGTCTCGCGGCTGCTCGATGCGGGCGCAAATGTGGCTTGCTTAGTGCGGGATTGGGTTCCGCAGAGCGAACTGGTGCGAAGCCGGCGGATTGCGCAAGTGAACGTGGTGCGCGGCGACATCACGGATCGCGAGCTCTTGGAGCGCGCACTCGGCGAATACGAAGTGGAAGTAGTCTTTCACTTGGCCGCGCAGACTATCGTGGGGATTGCGAATCGCAATCCGGTTTCGACCTTTTCCGCCAACATTGGGGGGACATGGAATCTACTGGAAGCTTGCCGGCGGTCGCCAAAGGTAGCGTCGATTGTCGTGGCTTCTTCGGACAAAGCCTACGGCGATCAGGAACATCTGCCCTATAACGAGAAGATGCCCTTGCAGGGCCGGCATCCCTACGACGTGAGTAAATCATGCGCAGACTTAATTGCTCAGACTTATGCGCATACCTACGGCCTGCCGGTGGCCATTACGCGCTGCGGAAACTTTTATGGCGGCGGGGATTTGAACTGGAATCGAGTGGTACCGGGGACCATTCGCTCCGCGCTGCGCGCCGAGCGGCCGGTGATTCGTTCCGATGGCAAGTACGTGCGCGACTATTTCTACATTGAGGACGGCGCTGCAGCCTACATGCTGCTCGCGGAGCGTCTGGCGTCCGACCCGACGCTGCGCGGCCAGGCATTCAACTTTTCCAACGAGAGCCAGATCAGCGTGCTCGAGATGGTGGACCTGATTCTGGCAAAAATGAACTCTACGCTCCGCCCGGAGATCTTCAATCAAGCCAGCAACGAGATTCGTCATCAGTACCTGAGCGCCGAGCGCGCTCGTGCGGCGCTCAACTGGCGCCCGGAGTTTACGCTTGATGCCGGCCTGGACCGCACTCTTGCCTGGTATCGCGAGTTTCTGGGCGCGCCCGCCGCGATGGCCAAGGCGGCGGGATAGTTCGCCATGCGGAAGACCCCAAACCAACTTCGCGAAGAAATCGCCGCTCTCGTACGCGAGTACTATGACGCCGCGTTCGTGCCGCAGTCTTTCTTGCCCGGCCAAAGCAGCGTGCCGGTTTCCGGCAAGGTCTTCGATGCCACCGAGCTTGAGCAACTTGTCGAAGCTTCCCTCGATGCCTGGTTTACGACCGGGCGTTTCGCCGCCGAATTTGAGCGCGATTTCGCGGCATTCATGGGCGTGCGTTGCGCCTCGCTTGTGAACTCGGGATCGTCGGCCAACCTGGCCGCATTTTCTTGCCTGACTTCGCCATCGCTTGGAGATCGAGCGCTGCGCGCGGGCGATGAAGTCATTACCGTGGCCGCAGGCTTTCCGACAACGGTCAACCCGATTATTCAGAACGGGCTGGTTCCCGTCTTTGTCGACGTTCAGCTCCCGACTTATAACGTGGACGCCACGCAACTGGAAGCGGCGGTCTCGGAGCGCACGCGGGCCGTCGTTCTTGCGCACACGCTTGGCAATCCCTTCGATCTCGACGCGGTCATGGCCTTCGCCAACAAGCATAACTTGTGGGTAATCGAAGACTGCTGCGACGCGGTCGGCTCGACTTACAAAGGCCGGCCGGTTGGAAGCTTTGGCCATCTGGCGACGACCAGTTTTTATCCCGCGCACCATATCACAATGGGCGAAGGCGGATGCGTGCTGACGCGGCAGCCGGCACTGAAAAAGCTGGTGGATTCATTCCGCGACTGGGGACGCGATTGCTGGTGCGATCCAGGCAAGTCGAATACCTGCGGCCGCCGCTTTGACTGGATGCTCGGCGATCTGCCCGCGGGATACGACCACAAATACATTTACAGCCACATCGGCTACAACCTGAAAGCGACCGACATGCAGGCCGCAATTGGCGTGGCTCAACTCAAGAAGCTGCCTGGTTTTATCGCGGCGCGGCGCGAGAACTTCGCCGAATTGTACGCGAGCCTCAAGGATCTCGACGACATCTTTGTGCTGCCCGAAGCGACGGCGAATTCCAACCCCTGCTGGTTTGGCTTCCCGCTGGCTGTACGCCGCGATTCGCCGTTTACGCGCAATCACGTTGTTCACTTTCTTGAATCGCGAAAGATCGCGACCCGCCTGTTGTTCGGCGGAAACTTGCTTCGCCAGCCCGCCTACCGCGACATTCGGCGGCGCGTGATAGGCGATCTGCCCAATACCGACTTCGTGATGAACAACGTTTTCTGGGTCGGCCTGTATCCGGGAATCACGCAGAAAATGCTCAGTTACATGGCGGACGTTTTCCAGCAACTGCGCAAGAGCGCCGCGCAGGGAGCGTAACGGAACGGTATGACGAATCGACTCGCCGAAGAACTCGACAATATCGTTGACCGCACCGAACCCCTTTGGAACGAGTTGCGCGGAGGACGTATTTTGATCACCGGCGCAACCGGCTTTTTTGGCTGCTGGCTGCTGGAGAGTTTCGCCTGGGCGAATCAGCGGTTGAAGCTGAATGCGCAGGCGGTCGCTTTATCGCGAAACCCGGCGGCGCTCGCGGAAGAGGCGCAGCATCTGACAAAGAATCCCGCAATTGCTCTGCATGCGGCCGATGTCCGTCATGGCGATTTCCCCAAAGGCGAGTTTTCACATGTCATCCACGCTGCAACCGAAGCGAGCGCGCGGCTGAATGGCGAATCTCCGCTCACGATGTTTGACACCATCGTCGAAGGAACGCGCCGTACTCTGCAGTTCGCCAGCGCCGCTAACGTGGCAAGATTTCTCTTTATCAGCTCGGGAGCAGTTTACGGCACACAACCTCCCGAACTCACGCACATATCCGAATCCTACAGCGGCGGTCCAGATCCGCTCGACCGAGGTTCGGCTTACGCGGAGGGCAAGCGCGCGGCCGAGATGCTTTGTACTCTGGCCTCTTCGCCGCACATGGCCACAACCATTGCGCGCTGCTTTGCGTTTGTCGGCGCATACATGCAGACGGACGCTCACTTTGCCATTGGCAACTTTATTTCCGATGGGCTGCGCGGCGCGCCGATCCACGTCAAAGGAGATGGAACCGCCGTCCGCTCGTATCTCTACGCCTCCGACCTTGCGGTCTGGCTTTGGGCTACGCTCTTCAAAGGCCGCTCCGGCCGCGCTTACAACGTGGGTTCGGAGGATGCGTTGAACATTGCGGCGCTTGCCCACGAGGTGAGCGCAGCAGTCTCAAACAGTGCAGGGATCACCCGCGCGACTGCGCCAGTCACCGGTGCGACCATTCATCGCTACGTGCCATCGACAGCGCGCGCGCGTGCGGAATTGGGCGTTTCGGCGGAAATACCTCTGAGGGAAGCGATCCGCCGGACTCACGCCTGGTTCGCACATAAACAAGCTGCGGCAGACGCAAACGGCGCGCGAGGTGCTTGTGTCTAGCGCGGCCGTCCAACTCGCAAAAGCTCCCACCCCGAATCGCGCACGCGGGTTCGATCTTGGAGGCGTTTTGGTGATCGCGGCCGCGTTGTTTGCAGCAGCTTCTGCGTGGCATTGGGTGCATGTGCAACGCGACACGCGAACTCCCGAAACGATCGCAGCGGAGTATCTGCTGGTCGCGGGTATTTCCGTTCTTGTGCTGTCTTTACTGAACCGGTTTGGTGCATCTATCCCTCAACTTCGTGTGAAGAGTTGGCTGCTGGACGCCTCCGCGAGCGCAGCGCTCGCCGCGTCGATCTGGCTGCTGGGTATGCGCCAGTTTGGCGGATACGACCACAGCGAGTTGATTCAGGCCGGATGGCTCCAACTCAGTTCACTTGTCCCATTCAAAGACTACCCTTGCACATTTCCGCCGCTGTTTTTTATTGGCGCCAAATACGCCTTCCTTCTTTTCGGGATGCGGTGGAGCGCGTGCGTACTTGCGATGGTGGTTTTCGCCGTATCGAGCTTTCTCTTCCTCTCCAGGCAGTTTCGTGCATTGGGATTCTCCTCCATTGGGGCTGCCAGTCTTGCGCTGACTGCGGAACTGGGAACAACTGTGGTCTGCTCGTTTTGGTGGTACAACCCAGTCACGAGCATGGTCGCCGTCATGGTATTCGCATCCGCGTTGGTGTGCCTGGCGCGATCGAAGGAATGGACACCCTGGATACTGTTGGGCTTGTCCTTCACCTTGCTGGTCCTCTGCAAGCCGAACGCATGGCCGATCGGAGCGTGTGGGGCTTTGCTCTGCCTCACGCGAGAAGCGAGCCAGCGAACGCGCGCGCTGGGTGTCCTCATTTTGAGTGTGACGTCAGCCGGGATCGTCTGCTGGCTTCACAATCTCAATCCCGTTGACGTGCTTAACACTTACTCACGAATCGCACAGACGCGCGGAAACCCTCTGCGATCGATCGTCCTTAGGGACTGGGAGCCGACCGAAGCCTACATACTCATGGTATCTGCCACGGTTATGGGCCTTTTATTCCTCGCCGTTGTCGCCGTCGGCTATGACGAATTTCGCCAACATTGGCATGAGCATGCTTGCTGCTGCTTCGCCGCTTTCACCGGTCTTGCCATGTTCAACATGAATGGCGAGATCAAGACATCGGATCTGATGCCTCTGATAGTTGCTTTGACTGTAGCGGCATTCCGGCCGTGGAGCGCAAAACGGTTCGATTGGTTCGGGCGCACGGCCACGTTCATCGTGATCGTGTTCTTCGTGACTTTATCGAGTTATTGGGGAGTTACTCGACTGCGTGTGCGCGGAGCCGGGGAGCGCATGTTCTTCGAAAACGGGGCGACCGAGACGATCCAAACTGGCTTCTTCCAAGGACTCCACTCCGGACCTCGTCTGCCCAGAGTTCTAGGTCAACTTGAAAGAGCGCTCAGCAAATATTCCTCAAATAAAGTTTTTTTCGGGCCGCGGATAGAGTTCTCCTACGCGGTGTTCCTGCGCGAGCCTCCGCGCGGGCTGCCGGTTTGGTGGGACCCGGGCACATCGTTCGCGGTGAGCGATCTTCCCGCGATCTCGCATTCCCTGGAGGCCAGCGATTTCGACCTGATGATTTTCCTGAAGAACGATTGCACGCGCATGCCGATCCAGCCACTGCGGCACAAACTTCAATCCTACGATCACGTTGTGGAATTCAGCGAGCTAGACGTCTACGTCCGAAGAAAGGGGCCAGAAGTGGCCACGGTTCTGCCATGAAGCTTTCCGACTACATCGCACGGCAACTTGCCGATTGGGGTGTACGCCACATCTTCCTGGTCACGGGCGGCGGCGCCATGCACCTCAACGACTCCATCGGCAAGGAAGCGCGCATTCGCTACGTGTGCAATCACCATGAACAAGCATCCGCGATGGCCGCCGAGGCATACGCGCGAATCACCGGCCAGCCCGGCGTGGTCAACGTCACCACCGGACCCGGCGGCATCAATGCACTCAACGGTGTTTTCGGCGCCTGGACCGACTCCATTCCCATGCTCGTTATTTCCGGCCAGGTGAAGCGCGAAACCTGCATGCGTTCGCTCGGCTTGACTGGCCTACGCCAGTTGGGCGACCAGGAAGCCGACATCCTCTCGATGGCCGAGAGCATCACCAAATACACGGCCTTCATCGACGACCCGGCCTCGATCCGATTCCACCTGGAGCGCGCGTGGCATCTGGCGCAAAGCGGACGCCCCGGCCCCTGCTGGCTCGACATTCCTGTGGACGTGCAGGCGGCAACCATCGATCCCGCCACACTTCGCTCCTACGATCCGGCCGAGGATGAAGCCCTTACCGATCAATCCCTGCTCCCCGAGGTCTGCGGGGAACTTCTCGCCCGGCTCGAAGCCGCGAACCGCCCCGTGATCCTTGCTGGTACCGGCGTGCGCTCCGCAGATGCAACCGGCGAATTTCGGGCCCTTGCCCGCCGCCTGGGAATACCAGTGACTACGGCGTGGACTCACGACATCATCGCCTCCGACGATCCTCTGTTTTGCGGGCGCCAGGGCACGATTGGCGATCGCGCCGGGAACTTTGCCGTGCAGAGCGCTGATCTTCTGCTCATCCTCGGTTCGCGGCTTACCATTCGTCAGACAAGTTACAACTGGCAGTCGTTCGCGCGTGGCGCTTATAAAATTCAGGTTGACATCGACGCGGCTGAGTTTGACAAACCGACAGTGCAGCCGGACATGGCAGTGCACTCCGATCTGAAGTTGTTCCTGCAGGCGATGCTGAGCGAATGCGACCGCACCCAGCATCGGCCGGGAAGGCATGATCGCTGGCTCTCCTGGTGCCGCGAACGATTGCGCCGCTATCCCACGGTTCGCGACGCGCAACGAAAACCCGGTCCGCCGTTGAACCCCTATTACCTGTTCGACTGGCTCTCCAAGCAGCTTACCGATGACGACATAGTGGTCTGCGGGAACGCTACGGCCTGCATTGTTCCCTTCCAAACCTTGCGGATGAAGGAAGGGCAACGCGTGATCTCTAACTCCGGCTCCGCCTCCATGGGTTATGACTTACCCGCCGCAGTGGGTGCAGCTTTTGCGAGATCTGGCAAACGAGTGATCTGTCTGGCTGGTGACGGCAGCATGCAGATGAATGTTCAGGAGCTGCAAACAATCGTTCATCATCGCCTGCCCATCAAGATCCTTGTCCTGAATAACTCGGGATATCTTTCCATGCGCATGACGCAATCCGGTTTTTTCGGCCGCCTGGCCGGAGAAGGTCCCAACAGCGGCGTCTCGTTCCCGGACATGGTGAAAATCGCTGGGGCCTATGGAATCGCTGCTACACGCGTTGACCGCGATTCTCAGTTTAAACAGATCGAACGGGCGCTCGCAGCGGAGGGTCCGGCGCTGATTGATGTCCTGCTCGACTCAACCCAGGAGTTCGAACCGCGGTCCAAGGCGCGCCAGTTAGCCGACGGCCGAATCGTTTCACCCAACCTGGAGGACATGTACCCATACCTGGAAGAGACTGAACTAATGGACAACGTCATCAAGGAATAAGGACAGTACCATAACAGTAATGAGGCTATCTGAGACGAGGCGGGCGGGCCACTGACTATATGATGGGCAACGACATATTCGATGAGTTATTTGTTCTGGAACTGGCGAACAATCACCTGGGCGATCTCAAGCGCGGATTGAAGATCATCAGCGATTATGCGCAAGTGGTGCGCTTCAACAACGTCCGCGCCGCCATTAAGTTGCAACTGCGCGATGTGGATACCTTCATCCACAAGGATTTTCGCCAGCGCGAGGACATCCGATACATCAAGAAGACCATCGACACGCGTTTGAGACCCGAGGATTTCGCCACGCTCGTACAAGCTGTACGGGCGGCCAGTTGCATCCCGATGGCAACTCCGTTCGACGAGAGCTCGGTTGACTTCTGCTGCGAACTGGGCATTCCGATCCTTAAGATCGCCAGTTCGGATTGCAACGACTGGGTCCTGATCGAAAAGATCGCCAAGACAAAGAAACCGGCGATCGTATCGACCGGAGGCTCGTCGCTCAAGGATATCGACGACCTCGTCACTTTCTTCTCAAACCGTCATATTCCGCTGGCGATCAATCATTGCATTTCGCTGTATCCGTCGGAGGACTCGGAAATCGAACTCAACCAGATCGACTTTCTCAGCAACCGCTATCCGCACCACACGATCGGCTTCTCGACGCATGAGTATCATGACTGGACTTCTTCCATGCTCATGGCGTATGCCAAAGGCGCGCGCACGTTCGAGCGGCATATCGATATCCAGACTGAAGGCAACACGGTTTCTCCTTACTGTTCGGTACCAGAGCAAGTGGACACATGGTTCAAAGCGTTTCATCGCGCCAAGCGCATGTGTGGAGCGCCGGGGACCCAGAAGCGCCTTCCGCCGCAGAAGGAGATTTCCTATCTCGATTCCTTGGTGCGCGGCGTGTACGCACGCCGCGATCTCCCGGTTGGCCATGTTTTGCAGGATGCCGATGTGTATCTCGCCATCCCGCTTCAGCAAGGGCAAATTTCCTGCCGCGAACTGATGCGCGGCGAGGTTATCCGGAAAGCCGTAGCCAAAGACCAGGCTGTAATGATTGACGCGATCAACAGCCCATATGCCAATATCCCATCGCTCACAGAATTGATTTACCACCGCGGATTGGCTCCGCAGCCCGCCGCTCTTGCGGCCAAGGCGGGAAGCGGCAAGTGAACAACTCACGCGAGCTGAAGACAATTAGCGTCGTCACTCCCTGTTTCAACGAAGAAGGCAATGTGCGCGAGGTATATGAGCGGGTGCGTGCGCTCATGCTGAACCTTGGACGCTATCGCTATGAGCACATCTTCATCGACAACGCCTCGCGCGATTCCACCTTTCAGGTTCTTACCGAAATTGCCGCGGCCGATCCGAACGTTAAAGTGATCCGCAACGCGCGTAACTTCGGGCACGTGCGTTCACCCATGCACGCGCTATTTCATGCACGGGGAGACGCGATTGCCGTCCTCATGTCGGACTTGCAGGATCCTCCCGAAGTTCTTGAGCGGCTGATCGAGCAGTGGGAGAGCGGCTTCCCCATTGTGATCGCGGTGAAGCACAAGAGCCGGGAAGCTGCGCCGATGTTCCTCGTGCGCAAGCTCTTCTATCGTCTTGTGAACCGGCTTGCCGACAACATCGAGACTTACGAAAACTTCACGGGCTTCGGCTTATATGATCGCAAGGTCATCGATCTGGTCCGCCAGTTTGGCGATCCGTATCCTTATTTCCGCGGCATGATCGCCGAGATAGGGCTGCCCCACGCAGAGGTTCAATACGAACAACAGCGCAGAAAGAGTGGCAAGTCCAAGAACAACTTCTACACGCTTTATGATCTCGCCATGCTTGGCATCACCAAACTTTCAAAAGTACCGCTGCGGCTGGTGACATTCGCGGGGTTTTTCGGATCGCTGGTTTCCATGCTGGGCGGGACGATTTATTTTGCCTACAAGCTGCTCTTTTGGCGCAACTTCACGGTCGGCATCGCACCTATCGTTATCGGAATGTTCTTTCTGGGATCGTTACAGCTTCTCTTCATGGGCATTCTGGGCGAATACATTGGCAACATTCATACCCAGGTACATAACCGTCCGCTGGTGGTCGAGCGCGACCGGATCAATTTCGAGTACGAACCCAGCGAACCTCTTCCCTACAAGGCTGCGACGTTTGGTGCGCCGGCCGGGCACTAACGCGGCTGGAATGGCAACCACAGTCTGTCCGGCACCGTGGGTTTTCCATCCATCGACTTACTTTGCGTTCAGTGCGGCTAAGCGGGTCTTCGCGTCTGGACTGTCCCCGTTAAGCCGCAAAGCTTCTTGATATTCAGACCGGGCCGCTTGATAATCGCCGCTTTTTTCGAGCGAGATGCCCAGCCAATAGTGGTAATCCCACACCTTGTCGTCGATCGCCACCGCCTGCCGAAGATACGGTTGCGCTTCATCGTTCCGCGCATCCGCCAGCAGCGCCCGGCCCAAGTAGTGTTTCGGGCCGGCCAGTTCCGGCGCTAACTGGGTCGCTCGCCCCAATAGACCTTCCGCATCGCGATACTGGCCATCCATTAAATGGACATTCCCACAGTTATAAATCGCCGAATAGAGGTCCGGTTCCTTGCCGAGGATCTCGTCGCACAGCGCCAGCGCCTTGTCGTAATCGCCCATTCGTCCGTAGAGGCTGGCAAACTCGGCCATGCCCGTTTCCGATTGAGCGTATTCCGGGCTCACTTTTTGCAGCCACACTCGCCCCTCATCGAAGCGGCCTGCGCGAATGTAAGCCTCGGCCAAAGCAAGCGCCCCGTAAGGGTATTCAGGATGGTGGATTGCGGCCTCTTCCGCCAGGTTGATTGCTTTTTCGTGCGCGCCAAGTTGGCTATATTGCGCAGCTAGCGAAGCCATCGTAAACGGATTGCCGGCATACAGTTCTTGTCCGCGCACCAGGAGCAGAAAATCGTTGGCCCAGTACACTTGTTGAGCAAGCGATGCACCGATGTAAACGAGGCACAGAACCACGACCGCGCAGGACTGTACTGCTTTTGCGCTCCACTCTTTGATTGGCGGCAGGCGGCGGCAGGCCATCGCCAACAAAATGGAAAACCCAACGGACGGCAAGTAAACGTAGCGGTCGCGGACGAAGTCTCCGTTGCCGAAGTTACGCAGCCAGAGTGCCGGCGCCAGACCAACCAGAAGCCAGCACGCGGCAAATGCCACGCCAGAACCTTGTTCCCGCCGGTTCCAATACCAGAGCATAGCAACGATCGCCGCGAGTGCAAGGAGGGGCACGACTACTTGCATGAACACATCGCCGGTCACGTAGGGCGTGAAATAGAGTCCGGTCAGGCCAACCGGCAAGAACAGTTTCTTTAAATAGAAGGTGACGACAAGCGGCAGAGTCCGAATCACGTCGAGAATTCCGTGGCGGGGATCGAACTGCCCGGTGGCGTGCATGAGCGCATGCTCGCGCAGGACGGCATACGCCACAGTCACCAACACATACGGAGCCGCCTCGCGCACTGCGCCGGCCGCCTTTTGCCAGGTTGAGGATCTCCCCCGCTCTGGGTGCAGCCACGCATAGATCGCAACGAATGCGGAGAACGTAACCGCCATTTCCTTGACCAGCAACGCGCAAACGAGCAGGCCAAGCGATGCCAGCCACCAGAGCGTTCTGGCCGGCTGCGAACCATCTCTTGCATTCAGAAAGGCGACGAAGGCCACGAGCACAAAGACGGTGACCATGGTGTCCGACGCCGCCGAAATCCAGACAACGGGCTCTATGTGAATGGGATGAATCGCGAAGATCAATGCCGCCAATGCCGCAGTCCAGTGATCCAATCCGAGCTTTCGCGCAAACCAGAATAGAGCGGCGACCGCGGCTACGTGCGCCAGGATAGCGCCCAGATGCCATCCCCACGGATGCAATCCGAAGAGCGCATAGTTCAGCATCGACCATGCCACAAACAACGGTCGGTAATAGACCTGATGGCGCGCGACGTGAAACCAGAGGTCGCTGGTAAAAGCGCGCGGCAAATTGCGCCAGCTGCGCAGAATGGGACTGTTGACGATCTGAGGCCGGTCATCCCAGACAAAATCGAAGAACAACGCGCCGCTGTAAAGCACCAGCGTGGTCGCTGCCAGAACCGACAGCAGCAAACTGGGATGCCGCAGATACTTGGAAAGCGCTTCCCATGCGCTGGGATCTTGATTCGCGGCGTTCACTTCTTCCGTTGGCTCACCTTTCATGAACGTGATCCGACCTTCGACATACGACTCCAGATTCGCCCATCGTATCTCGCTACGTCCCTGGTGCGCATGTTACCCACGTTACCTGCGTGTCCCAGTAATCCCCCTGTTTTGTACCGCTATTTGCAACCATTATGTTCATGGGATCTGCGGGAACCCAGCTCGCCCAGCAAGCAAAGCCCGTCCTGTGTGTGGACCTCGACGGCACTTTGATTCGGGGAAACCTGCTGTGGGAGTGCGTTCTCGCCCTGCTCAAGGCGCGGCCGATCACGCTGCTTTTACTTCCGGCATGGCTCATTCACGGGCGCGCGTTCCTTAAGCACCAGCTTGCTGTCCGGGTTCAGCTCGATCCGGCGCGTCTGGCTTACCGAGGACAGGTGGTTGAATTTCTGCGGCAGGAAAGACTTGCCAGCCGCCGCATTGCGCTTGTAACCGCCGCCGACCGCGAACTTGCCGAGCAGGTCGCCCGCCACGTCGGTCTCTTCGACGAGGTTCACGCTAGCGAGGGCCAGATCAATTTAAAGGGATCAGCCAAGGCTGTATTTCTCGCCGAGCGCTTTGCCGCCTCCGGCTTCGAGTACATGGGAGATTCCGCCGATGACATTGCGGTTTGGCGCCACGCCCGCGCAGCGTATGTGGTCGGGACGCCGGCTCGCGCAAAGCAGGCAGCGACTGTAACCACGGTCACAAGGAACATCGTGATTGAACCGGCGTCGTGGCGCACATGGGTCGCCGCGCTGCGCGGCCACCACTGGGCAAAGAACCTGCTGCTGTTTTTGCCGCTCGTGCTCTCGCACAATCTGACCGTAGCTCCCATTCTTCGCACTTTGACTGGATTTGTGCTTTTTGGGTTATGTGCTTCTGGACTTTACATCCTCAACGACCTTCTCGACTTGCACTCCGACCGCGAGCACCCCTGGAAGAAAGGACGGCCATTTGCCTCAGGCGAAATCTCCATTCCCGAGGGTCTTTTCGCATCCGCCGCGCTGCTGGGATGCGCGCTGGGCATCGGCCTTACCCTGGACCTGCAATTCGGGTTGGCTCTGCTCGGATACGCGGTTCTCACAATGGTGTATTCGCTTTATCTGAAAAAAATCGCGCTGCTCGATGTCTTCGTTCTCTCCAGTTTCTATAGTTTCCGAATCGTTTCGGGTGCATTGATTTCTTCGACGCCGCTATCGCAGTGGTTTCTGGCGTTCTCGCTGTTTTTCTTTCTCAGCTTGGCCATGGCGAAACGCTATTCCGAACTGGTTCACGCAGAGCCTCTGGTCGCCTCTGGAAACTCCGGACGTGGCTATCGCGCCCACGACCGCGAGTTGCTGCTGTCGCTGGGAGTCGGCAGCGCATTCTCGGCTGTCGTCATTCTCAGCCTTTACGTGCATAGTCCCGAAGTACGGGTGCTTTATTTGTCGCCCGAATTCTTGTTTTTACTCTGCCCAATCGTTCTCTATTGGCTGAGCCGCAACTGGCTGCTGGCTCATCGCGGAGAATTGCGGGAAGATCCGGTCACACTGGCCATCCGCGACAGTGTTAGTTATGCGGTGGCTCTTGCCTCTGCCGTCGTGATTGCGGCCAGCATGACGAGCATTCACCGATAGGACCGCCGAAATTAATGCCTGCCCAAGCTCCAGCCATCGCTCTCAAACACGCGGCCGCCGCGGCGTCCACTAATCGGTATCTCTCGTGGGGAAGATATCCGCGGGCCGTACATGGCCACATCCACAAGCCTGCCTGGAACGACGAAGTAGCCGGCATCCTCAAAACTGCGACGGAGCGATCGTTGCTCCCCTACGGCTTGGGGCGCAGCTACGGAGACTTGTGCCTCAACGCAGATCGAGAACTGATCGACTGCCGCCGGCTGAATCGCATTCTAGGATTCAATGAGTCGACGGGAGTACTGCGCTGCGAGGGCGGCGTCAGCTTTGCCGACATCATCGATGTGTTTCTCCAAAAAGGATGGTTTCCTCCGGTCACACCCGGAACACAATTCGTCACGATGGGAGGAGCAATCGCCAATGACGTGCATGGCAAAAATCACCACTGCGCGGGGACGTTCGGCGCGCACGTTCGCAAGCTGGGTTTGCACCGGTCCGACAGTCAACGCGACGGCCTGCTCACCTGCAGCTCACAGGAAAATTCCGAGATGTTTCGTGCCACGGTTGGCGGACTCGGACTGACGGGCATTATTGCCTGGGCAGATATTCAACTGCGGCGCGTGGCCGGTCCCTGGATTGATGCCGAACTCATTCCTTTCCGCTCCCTTGCTCATTTTCTCGACCTCAGCCGCAAGAGCGACGGCAGCTTCGAATACACGGTTGCGTGGCTTGATTGCTTTGCGGGCAAGAATCCGCGCGGAGTCTTTTTTCGCGGCAATCATTCCTCCGAAAACGTAAAGAAACTTCATCGAAGGCGCGTCCCAAGGCTTCCCTTCGCATTGCCGGAGTGGGCGTTGAACCCCTACAGCGTGCGAGGGTTCAATTCGCTCTACTACCACGTTCACGCCGCGAAAAAAGGCTCGGCGCTCATTGGCTACGACTCGTTCTTTTATCCGCTCGATTCCATTCGCCAATGGAATCTGCTTTACGGCAAACAAGGGTTCCTGCAATACCAATGCGTGATTCCTGAAGGCAACGTCGAGGCCCTTGAGGAACTCCTCGGGCGAATCGCTCGTTCCGGCATGGGATCGTTCCTTGGGGTGTTGAAACAATTCGGTTCGGCGCCCGCCGCCGGCATGTTGTCGTTCCCGCGCGCGGGGCTGACGCTCGCTCTCGATTTCGCAATGCGCGGCGAGAAGACACTGCAACTTATGCGTTCGCTTGATGAAGTAGTTCTGCAAAGCGGAGGCGCGCTCTATCCGGCTAAGGATGCGCGCATGAGTCCGGCTTTATTCGAGGCCTCATTTCCGCACTGGCGGAGCTTTGTGCCCTACATCGATCCGAAAATGTCGTCCTCATTTTGGCGGCGAGTCATGGAGGCGCAATGACCGCGATCACAAACCCAGCTCACGCGGGAAATCCGGTAAGCATCCGCGTCACCGTGCCGCGTTCACTGAAAAGAGTTGTCGTTCTGGGTGCGACCTCGGGAATTGCGCTTGAAGTTCAGCGCCAGCTCGCACGCAAGGGATGCGGCATGCTGCTGGTGGCGCGTGCTTCGCAGCGTTTGACGGCCGTGCAATCGGACTTACTCGCTCGCGGAGCACAACAGGTCCTCATTTGCGCAGCCGATTTTGCGAACATCCAGTGTCACGCCGGGATCTACGATTTCGTCCACCGCTCGTTTCCCGATTACGACACCATTCTGCTCGCTTATGGCACGATGCACGGGCAGAAAGAATCGGAATCTTCGGTCGACACACTGCTCGATGAATTGAATGTGAACTACGTGAGTGCGGCCGCGATCCTTACTCTCTTTGCCGCCGATCTAGAGCAGCGCCGCACCGGATGCATCGCCGCCATCACGTCGGTTGCCGGAGACTGTGGCCGCCGTTCGAACTATGTCTACGGCTCCGCAAAAGGCGCGCTCTCACTCTTTCTGCAAGGCCTGCGCAGCCGGCTGCACCCAGCGGGCGTACGAGTCATCACCATCAAGCCCGGTCCCGTTCAAACATCGATGACCGACCATCTCCCAAATGCAGCCCGGTTTGCGGATCCAGAACTGGTCGCAAGCGACATTGTCCGCGCACTCGAACGCCGAGCGCCCGATGTTCTGTACACTCCACAAATCTGGCGGTACGTAATGACCGCGGTCGAACACATTCCGGAAGCGATCCTCAAGCGGCTAAATTTCTAACCAGGATCATCCACGGGAACCCGATCCTGGATTCACTAAGAAGGGCCGCATCGCTGCGGCCCTGATTCTTCCACATGAATTTCTCTTCTTCGGATTTACTAAGTAGTGGCAATTGGGTAACTGTTACCGTCTCCCGCGACCGCCTCCGCCCCCACTATGACCTCCGTGGCCGCCGCCTGGACCGCGACCCGGACCGCCACGTCCGCGCCGGCGGCGATTGCGATCGCGATCGCCTCCGCCTCCACTGCCTCCGCGTGTGTCGCGCGCGCCTTCGGGCCGAGCCGCGACTACTTCCGCTCCCACCCCGTCAACACGATTGAAGTTTGGTTCGTCGTCGTCCGGGCCAAATTCCGCACCGCCTTCAATCACCGCCGTCGGCGTACCTTGTGTAGCGGCCTCTTCTGCATGGAAATCGTCAGCATGCGAATCCTCAGCGTCCGGAGGGGGAGGTGGAGCACCACCGCCCATTTTTGCGCGCTGCTCTTTCAAAATCGCTTTGCGCGACAGCTTGATCCGGTTGCCTTCGACCGCCAGCACTTTCACCAGCACCTGATCGCCTTCTTTCAGTTCATCGCGGACATCCTTGATGCGGTGCTCGGCGACTTCGCTGATGTGCAGCAGTCCATCCAGTCCCGGCAGAATTTCGACGAATGCGCCGAAATCGGCCAGCCGGCTCACTTTGCCGAGATAGGTCTTCCCCACTTCGGCCGACGCCGTCAGATCCTTGATAATCTGCAACGCTTTGTTGGCCGAGACTTCGTCGTTCGAGGCCACGTTGACCTTGCCCGAATCCTCGACGTCGATCTTCACGCCGGTCTGCTCGATGATGCTGCGGATCATCTTGCCGCCGGGCCCAATCACGTCGCGAATCTTGTCGACCGGAATCTGCAGGGTGTAAATCCGCGGCGCATACGTTGAAACCTTCACGCGTCCTTCGGTGATCACCTCGTCCATCTTTCCAAGGATGAACAGCCGCCCGCGCTGTGCCTGCGCCAGCGCTTCACGCATGATCTGCGCAGTAATCCCGCCGACCTTGATATCCATCTGTAGAGCGGTGATGCCATCTTTGGTTCCGGCAACTTTGAAATCCATGTCGCCGTAGTGGTCTTCGGCACCCGCAATGTCGGTGAGGATGGCGTAATCGTCGCCCTCTTTGACAAGGCCCATAGCAACGCCAGCCACAGGAGCCTTCAACGGAACACCGGCATCCATGAGCGAAAGCGAAGCGCCGCAGATCGTCGCCATCGACGACGACCCGTTCGACTCCAGAATGTCGGAGACGACGCGCATGGCGTAAGGCAAGTCTATCTTCGGAGGGCAGCACGGCCGACAACCGCACGCTCGGCCAAAGCTCCGTGGCCGATCTCGCGGCGGCCAGCGCCGCGCAGGAATGCCACTTCTCCCACGGAAAACGGCGGGAAGTTATAGTGCAGCATGAAGCGCTTCTTAGCCTCGCCTTCGAAGCCTTCCAGCCGCTGCATGTCGTCGCTGGTGCCGAGCGTGGTGGTCACCAGGGCCTGCGTTTCGCCCCGTGTGAAGATCGCTGCCGTGCGCGCGCGGCAGAACGCCGGCCTCAATCCAGATCTCGCGAATCTGATCGAAGGCGCGGCCATCCGGACGCCGCTTCTTCTTGATCACCTGATCGCGGAAGATGCGCTCGCGCAGAGTCTCGAAATACTCTTTGAAGCTTGCTCGCGGCCGGCGGCGTCGTCTTCAGGAATCGCGTCCACCAATTCCTTCTGCAGCGCCCGACCAGCTCGTAGCTTGTGGCCTTCGGATGCTTTTCCGTATCCAGCGCGTCGGTCAGCCGCTCGCCGATCTTCGGCTCCAGCGCTTTTAGTAAGCCTGATCGAATTCTGGCGGCGTGACCGGCGCGTTTCGGCTTTCCGGCCTTGCGACGCAGTTCTTCAATGCCGGCGCAAATTTTCTTGATTTCGGTGTGCGCGAATTCGATCGCGTCCACTACCGTTTCTTCCTTCACTTCTTTCGCGCCCGATTCGATCATCACAATCGCTTGGGCCGTGCCCACGACCATGATGTTCAGCAGGCCTTCGCGCATTTCCGTGTAGGTGGGATTGGCGATAAACCGCCCGTCCACCAAGCCGACTCGCACCGCGCCAACCGGGCCGAGGAACGGAATATCGGATACGGTCAGCGCTGCCGAAGCGGCATTAATGCCGACAACGTCAGGATCGTTTTCGGTGTCGGCCGAGAGAACGAAGGCAATGATTTGCGTCTCGCTACTTAAAGCCTTCCGCGAACATGGGGCGAATGGGCCGGTCAATCTGGCGGCTGGTGAGGACTTCGCGCTCGCTCATGCGGCCTTCGCGCTTGATAAAACCGCCGGGGATGCGTCCGCCGGCATAGGTGTATTCGCGGTAGTCCACGGTAAGCGGGAAAAAGTCGATGCCGGTACGCGGCTCAGGATTAGCGACGGCGGTGGCGAGGACCGTGTTCTCGCCCAGGCGCACTACGGCTGAGCCGTGGGCTTGCTTCGCCAGTTTTCCGGTTTCAAATGAGATGGTTTTCCCGCCGGCGATTTCGACGGAAACTGTAATCGGTTCAGGTTTCATAGATCATCCTCTATATGGCAGGAGCGCACTGCGCGCCAATGCGGAGTTCGCATGAATGGGCAAATGGCAAATGCCAGTGCCGCTCGCGGTTGGAAAAACGCACTGCTAAGGCTCTCGGAATTCAACCGGCCCTCACTGGGCCGGCCACGTTTACTTGCGGATGCCGAGTTTGGTAATCACGGTCTTATAACGCTCCGAGTCGTACTTCTTCAAATAGTCGAGCAGGCGGCGACGCCGGCTGACCATCATCAGAAGCCCACGACGTGAGCCGTGATCCTTGAGGTGCGCTTTAAAATGGTCCGTCAGTTGACCGATGCGCTCGCTGAGCAGCGCGATTTGAACTTCCGGACTCCCGGTGTCGGTGGCATGCGTGCGATACGCGTCAACCACGGATTGCTTTTGTTCTCTGGCTAGCACTAACCTGTTGCGCTCCTGTTTCTTAATCGTTTGGTAACGCAATGAGGATACCACAGCCTAATCCAACCCCGCCACTACGGATCACGGTTTGATCGAAGAGCGATCAGAGGAGGTCGATCGCGACTCATCATCGCCCGGATTTGCTCTCAGCCGCCCCTGCCGCTATCATCCCCAACCATGATCTCAATAATGACCAATGCCCGATTCGTCTCATTCGTCGTGCTCGCTGCGTCGGCCGCGTTTGCGCAGGCCCCCTCCAGTAAAGAAGTCGACACCGTCTACCCGGCCGCGCATGAACTCTACCTCGATCTCCACGAGCACCCAGAGCTTTCGTCCCACGAGATCCAAACTGCCGCGAAGCTGGCTGACCGCCTGCGCGGATTGGGCTACGAGGTCACCGAGCACGTCGGCGGCACCGGCGTAGTCGCCATCCTCAAGAACGGAGCCGGCCCGACGGTCATGTTGCGTACGGAACTCGACGCACTGCCGGTGGAAGAAAAGACGGGCCTGCCCTATGCCAGCAAAGTGCATACAAAAGATGACGCCGGCCGCGACGTCCCTGTGATGCACGCGTGCGGACACGACCTGCACATGGCCGCGATCATTGGCACTGCCACCATCATGGCGCATTCAAAAGGCACCTGGCAGGGCACGCTCATGCTGATTGGGCAGCCCGCCGAGGAAACGATTTCCGGCGCGCGCGCCATGATCGCCGACGGCTTCCTGACACGCTTCCCCAAGCCCGATTTCGGACTTGCTCTGCATGTTGGCAACGAACTGCCTGCCGGCGCTATTGGCATCGTTTCCGGAGTTTACGATTCGAATGCGGATTCGCTGCGCGTCACCATCTACGGCAAAGGCGGACACGGCTCCGCTCCGCACACCGCCATCGATCCCATTGTGATTGCCGCACGCACAATCGTGTCTCTTCAGACAATCGTCTCGCGTGAGGTGAAACCCGGAGAATTCGCGGTGGTCACCGTCGGTTATATCCGCGCGGGCACAAAGAACAACATTATTCCCGATGACGCGGAGATGGGTATCACGGTTCGCACTTTCAAGCCCGAGGTTCGCAAGCAAGTTCTGGCCGCGATTGATCGAATTATCAAGGCGGAAGCCACGGCTGGCGGGGCGACACGCGAGCCTTCGATTGACCATTATGAGTGGACGGACTCAGTCTACAACGATCCCGCGCTGACCAATCGACTGCGCGTGCCCCTGGAAGCCGCGCTGGGCAAAGACAACGTATATACCGACGAACCGATAACCGCCTCGGAGGATTACAGCTATTTTGTGGAGGCCGGCATTCCGTCGCTTTACTTCAGTCTGGGAGGAGCCGACCCCGTCAAGCTGGCTCAATCGAAACAAACGGGAACGAGACTGCCTTCCAATCACTCTCCGCTGTTTGCCCCGGATGTGGATCCGGCACTTCGCACCGGCATCGCTGCCGAGGTGGCCGCGCTGCGGAATTTGCTGGGAGGCAAATAAGCACCCGACAGCTGTTAGTTTGTGGGTCCAGAAAACAGCAGCAGATTCCCATCCGGATCCTTGACGATGAAATTCCTGGCACCCCAAGGCTGCATTTTCAGCGTCTGGTGAAAGGCAACACCCGCGGATTGAAATTCAAGGAACAGCAGCTTGATCTCCTCCGCTGCAGCGACGGTCATAGATACCGACAACAGTTCCACCCGATCGCGGACCGTCGACTCGATTACTGGCCGCTTGACACACCTCAGATTGAGCCGCGCCGCGTCGCGACACACCTGTGCATAGTAGGGAGGTTTGCCGTAACTGAATACAAGCGAAAAGCCTAACTTCTCACGGAAAAAATCGCCCGATCGCTTGATGTCGGTAACAAGCAGCTGCGGCTCTGCACAGACAATTTTTGCTTTGGAAGGCGAGGCTTTCAATGGCGATGATTGGGAGGGCGCTGATTTCGATGGCAATGATTTCATCTTGAGCGGCGTTTTCGAAAGCCCGGCTTTCAGGGCCTGCCAACTATCGTAGCCTTGCTCTCTTGCGATCAGTTCTTGCGCATCGCTGAGCTTAAAGCTCGACGCAAGAATCTCGGAGTCGGGCATATTCAGGAAACGAGGCAAAAGCCCGCGGATTTGTGCGGCGACCGGATAGTGGCGTTCACGATGCCACCGCAAGATGAGCTTAGCTTGCTTTTTGAGATTTTCCAGATTGGGCATGTAGACCTCCACGATGAGATCGTAGGTGGGCATTGCCCTTCGGCGGCGTGCCGTTGCATCCTACATGCGCACTTGCAGTATCTGCGACGGCGTCAGCAGTTGTCAATTGAGAATGACGCCGGGTAGTATATTCGCCGCGTGGGGCGGTTTTGTTGCATACATGGAGACTCTGTGGGCACAAAAGAGAAAATGAGCTCAATTGGCAAACCAGTGCCGGAGTTACCGGTCGCTGATGTTGAACGCGCACAACGGCATTACAGAGATGCACTCGGTTTTGAGATCGGATGGCTTTACCCAGGCAAAGAAATTGGGGCTGTGTCACACGGTGATATGGGGCCAATATTTTTTCGCAAGAGAACTCCACCATTTGAACCTGTCGTTCACTGGGTATTTGCCGAAGATATCGACGCGACGTGCGAGGAGTTGAAATCACTGGGCGCGAACATTGTTGAGCCTCTGGGAAAAAAGCCTTGGGGATTACGGCAATTCACCGTAAAGGACCTGGACGGGAATCTCTTCTATTTCCACCATGACTAACCAAACGCCGCATGACAAGCGGCTGGAGCGGGCAGGCTACATAACCGCAGATCTCGAAAGCAGAGAGTGGAGCAACGATGAAAACGGAGTTGCTGCGATTCAACGGCGCTGTCGCGCGCGATCCCGCCATCGATGCGTGGATGAAAGAGCATGCGGATGGATTGGGAGCAATCGCGCATCAGTGGTTTGAGGTGATGCGAAAATGCGGGGACGAAGTCCGCGAGCTTTTGCATGACGGCTGTCCGGTTGCATGTTTGGGAGAAGCGCCCTTCGGCTACGTCAATGTATTCACTGCGCACGCAAACGTGGGGTTCTTTCACGGCGCAGCCCTGCCGGATCCGGCCCGCCTGTTGCAAGGCACTGGCAAGTTCATGCGCCATGTGAAGCTGAGACCGGGAACGGCCACAAATGCCGCAGCACTAAGCATGCTCATCGATGCCGCGTACTCGGATATAAAGTCGCGTGTCGAAAACGGCTAGCTCAGAGAAACGCGCCAGTTGGCATTGTCGCAAGCGGGCTTTCGGTGAGCGGTTATGGGCAAAGAACAGACAACGCGGAACGCACGTAGCAAAAACAAAGGGCACGGTCGAAACCGTGCTCTTTGTGTTTGCGATTTGAGTAGCGTTATTCTCCCACCAATTCCATTCGCTTCGGCGTGCTCGGCCAGGAGAAGACATCGTTCTCCTGAGCGTCCACTACGGCGATGGCCGCGACACTGACAATCTCCTCTACCTCCGTGTCGCGCGGCACCACGTGGACCGGCTTTGCCATGCCCATCAGAATCGGACCCACCGTCGTCCCGCCGCCAAGCCGCGATAGCAGCTTGTAGGCGATGTTCGCGGACCCAAGATCCGGGAAGATGAGCACATTCGCTCCGCCCTTCAGCGAGCTGAAGGGATACTGCTTCTCCAGCAACTCCGCCGAGACTGCCACGTCCGCCATCACTTCGCCGTCCACGATCAGCGTCGGATCAGCCTTATGCAGCAGTTCAACGGCCTTGCGCACCTTTACGCACTGCGGATGCATCGTGCTTCCAAACGTCGAGAATGAAAGCATGGCAACCCGCGGTGTGAGATCGAACCGGCGCGCGGTCTGGGCCGCACACAGCGCGATCTCGACCAGGTCTTCCGCCGTGGGATCGATGTTCACGCTTGGGTCGGCAAGCAGATAGAGCTTGCCGGAACGCGTAATCATCAGATAGCAACCCGAGACCTTCCTTAATCCTTCTCGAGTTCCAACGATCTGCAACGCCGGCCGGATGGTATCCGGGAAATGCTGGCCAACGCCTGCGACAAGCGCGTCGGCTTCGCCCATGTGCACCATCATGGATCCGAAGACGTTCGGATCCTTCATCAAACTGCGCGCTTCCGTAAGCGTTACGCCACGGCGCTGGCGCAGGCGATACAGCTCCTGAATAAAGCGCTCGCGCTGTTGCGAAGACGCCGGATCCACGATCTTGACTCCTGTGAGGTCCAGACCCAGCTCCTTGGCATTGCCTTGAATCGTGTCTTCGTGCCCGAGCAAAATCGGATAAGCGATCTTCTCTTCGAGCAGAATGTGCGCAACTCGCAGCATTTTTTCGTGCTCGCCTTCCGGAAAGACAACGCTCTTCGGATGCGCTTGGGCCTTTTGGACCATCATGTGCGCAATCTCGTGTGCCTTGCCTAGCCGGCGTTCGAGTTGCTCGCGGTACTCGTCGAGCGCAATCGGAGTCTGCGCCACGCCGGTCCGCATGGCCGCTTCCGCCACCGCTGTCGCTTCCCACAGCAATACACGCGGATCAAACGGCTTCGGAATCAAGTAGTCCGGACCGAACTTCAGCCGTTCTACCCCGTACGCGCGGCACACCGAATCGGGCACATCTTCTTTCGCCAAGTTCGCGAGCGCGCGGGTCGCCGCCAGCTTCATTTCCTCATTGATCGCCGTCGCGTGTACGTCGAGCGCTCCCCGAAAAATGAACGGGAACCCGAGCACGTTGTTGACCTGGTTCGGATAATCCGACCGCCCCGTCGCGATGATGATGTCTTTGCGGCACGCTTTCGCGTCGTCGTAAGTGATTTCAGGGTCTGGATTCGCCATCGCGAAAACAATGGGCCGCTCCGCCATCGAGCGCACCATGTCCTGCGTGATTGCGCCCTTCACCGAACATCCCACGGCTACATCCGCGCCCTTCATGGCGTCGGCCAGCGTGCGCGCTTTAGTCTCGCGGGCAAACCGCTCCTTGTAGGGATTCATGCCATCGGTGCGCCCTTTGTAGACGACACCCTTGGTGTCGCAGAGTGTGATGTTCTCCCGCTTCACGCCTAGCCGCACATAGTGCTCCGCGCAGGCAATGCCGGATGCACCTGCTCCGTTGAATACCACGTGCACTTCATCAAGTTTCTTGCCCACTACTTCAATCGCATTCAACAGCGCGGCTCCCGAAATGATAGCCGTTCCGTGCTGATCGTCGTGGAACACCGGAATCTTCATCGTCTTCTTCAGCGTCTCTTCGATGTAGAAACATTCCGGCGCCTTGATATCTTCCAGGTTGATGCCGCCGAATGTCGGCTCCAGCAACTGGCAAACTTTGATAATTTCATCGGGATTGTGGGTGTCGAGTTCGATATCGAAAACATCAACGTCGGCGAACCTTTTGAACAGAACGCCCTTCCCTTCCATGACTGGCTTGCCCGCCAGAGCACCGATATCGCCAAGCCCGAGCACAGCCGTACCATTGCTGATCACGGCCACCAGGTTCCCTTTCGCCGTGTACTTATAAGCATCCTGCGGATTCTTGTGGATTTCCAGGCACGGCTCGGCTACGCCCGGCGTGTAGGCCAGACTCAAATCGCGTTGCGTGCGGCATGGTTTGGTTGGGGAAACCTCTATCTTCCCAGGTCGGGCCCCAAAGTGATAATCGAGGGCCTGCTGTTTAGTAACCGCCATAATGCCTCCTCCCAATTTGTCGCGGCATTTGTGTGGACCCAGAAGTGCAGCCGCAAGAAGGCTTTACTACGCATTTCCATGCGCGGAACGCCTCAGATGTATTCTTTCGCACCAGGCACCCAGGGCGATGTGACAACCGACTTGTCTGACTGTGATCTGGATCATGTCGGCGCGCACGAAGGACGCTGCGCCTGACCGGCCAATCCGGCTTAATCCGCGCTTTTCTCCGCGATCGCCACGGCTTCGGCGAGCATTTTGTCGATCCGGTTGGCCCGGCCGTCTGGCGTTCGATAGTAGAAGATGCCGAGCAAATGAGACCGCCGGCGAGCCGCCGACATCCGCTCCCACCCGTCGCGAGCCCGCGGATTACGCGCCAAAGCCACCTGTAGGACTGGAGGCAGCTCCCTTTCAGCTTGCATCGTTTCCAGCAGACGCTCCGCGATTTGTTCCGAGCGGCGGCCACGCGCCGCAGCGCTCTGTGGCTGATTGACCCACTTCGCAATCTCGCTTCGTGTGGAGTGATTCAGCTGGTCGTACCAGCGGCGAAATGCGCGATCGCCAGCCAGTATCTTCCGCAATGGCTCCGGAATCGTTGCTATACGCTTTTCCGTGTCGCGCTCGATCTCGAACCGCGCTACAGTTCCCGCCGTCGCATGCGCGCCCTTCTGCATGCGCTTATTTACCAGCAAAATGTGATCGCCCTCGCCGGTGGGAAACAGCGACGTGCGGAATGGGAAGCCGTTGATTGTACCCTTAACCTTGATTTGCCCGCGCGACCCAAAGGCTTTCACCGCGTCGAACGGCACGCGAATAATGATCCAGTTCAGCCGCGAGCGCATGCGTTCGAGCGTCGCCTCGAAGCGTTTCACAGCGGACGATAATGCTGGAGATAGTGCCTTTTTTCGAGCTTTGGGCATGGTTGAAAAACTTTGCGCACTAGCATCTTAATACGTGCGGAAAGGCCCTCCGGCCGGCCTTGCTGGGCGTAGAATATTATGGTGCAGTTATTCGGAGAAACAACTGTGATCTGCCCGAACTGCGGCGAGGACAACTCGCCTGCTTTCCGCTTTTGTGGAATGTGCGGCACTCCTCTCGAAGCGCGACGAACCGCCCCAACTCCAGCCGTCGCAAGCTCGCAAGATGCAACCCCCGCTGGCGATAGTCTTCGCGAGAACCTGGCTGGCAGCCCTCGTGACAACAAAAGACTTGAGCCGCAACGCGCCCCCGTTTCGACGAACATATTCCCGCAGCCCGAGCGCCCAGCCAGCACACTCGCAGGCCCATCGCTGTTGGGATTGAATCCGTCGCTCGACGCCATGGCGAATCTCGATGAACTCCGAGATCGGACCTCGCATGCGGAGATGGTGGCGGAACCTGACGATCCCGGCCCTGGCCGGCGCCGCATGGTCCTCCTGCTGGGCCTGCTTGTAGCTTTGTGCGCCGCCGGTTGGTGGACTTACACGAATTATCGCGGCGCGACCGGCGCCGCCGCACGCCGTGCCGCCGCAAGGCAGCCAATTCCGGCCGCTTCGCCCGAGACTGCAACCGCAAAGTCGGTTGCGCCGCCCGCGTCGTCTCCCGCAGACTCTTCTCCGTCCGGACAACCGTCAGCACCAGCCGAGTCGGCAACGGCTCAGCCAACAAAGGTTCAGCCAGCGCCCCCAGGTTCGCAAACACAGGCTCCCGCCGCGTCATCCAGCAGTCCTCCGTCGACGTCAGGACCCACAGCACTTGCGTCGGCGACGCAGCCCAACTCCGCAAAAGCAACTCCACCGCCTGCTTCGCAAACGGTACGACCCGGTAATCAGAGAACAAGCGCGGATCGGAGCGCGGCGATCGCGCCGAAGCCTGCCGCGAAAGTCACAGCCGAGGCCGTGAAACCGGCGCGATCCAAGACGGTGCTTACGCCTACCCCGGCGCCCAGCGTTGTCGAAAACGCCGAAGCGAACATTGACAACGGAGATGCGGATTACCGCAAAGCGGAAGCGTACCTCTATGGACGGGGTATTTCGGAAAATTGCGATCAGGCGGTGAAATATCTAAAGGTGGCTTCAGCCAAGCAAAACGCCAAGGCACGGAGTATGTTCGGAACCATGTACGCAACCGGCCACTGCGTTCCCCGCGACCTGCCAACATCGTATGGCTGGTTCGCGCTCGCGCTGCACGTGGATCGGAACAATCAGATCCTGGAAAAAGACTTAACCGCCGTGTGGAACCAAATGACTCCGCCCGAGCGTGAGTTGGCTACGAAATCCAAGCCGTAGTGCGATCCGCTGTTCGGCTCTCGCTATTCGCGTTGGCTTGGGCTTGTAGTGTAGCGCTGGCGGCCCGCCAGCCGTCTTGGAGGACTGTCCCCGCCCGCCAATGGGACAAAGAGAATCCCGCTGGCCAAATCAATGAAAGGAATTTCCGGAGATAACTTCTGGAATATCAGGCCAGACGCGGTTTCGTTGTCACTCACAGGAACCAGATTCAGCGCCTTCTTCATGCTGCCGCGTTCTTTCTGGATCTTTTCCTGTAACAGCGTAATCGCGTAGATCAGCTGCTCCGGCCGAGGAGGGCATCCGGGAACGTAGATATCGACCGGGATGACCTGATTCACGCTCTGCACCAGCGCATAGTTATTGAACACGCCACCCGACGTAGCGCACGCGCCCATCGAAATCACCCACTTCGGCTCGGGCATCTGCTCCCAGAGTTGCCGGATCACCGGCGCCATTTTGTTGAGACGCGCCCGGCGATAATCATCAGATCGGATTGCCGCGGCGACGGGCGAAAAACTTCAGCCCCAAAACGCGCGATATCGAAGCGCGACGCGCCCATCGACATCATCTCAATGGCACAGCAAGCCAGACCGAAGGTCATGGGCCAGATGGAATTCTTGCGCGTCCAGTTCACCACCGCATCCATCTTCGTCATGAGGAGGACGTCGGGCACACTGTCGCCGCCAAATACTAGTTCCTTGACGACGCGCTTGCCGCCTTCTATGTCCACGTAGGGACCGAAACTGCGTTCTTGCGCCATACATTTATTCTAAACCAGCGGCGACCCAAATCCTCTTGTCCCTGGCATCGGTAGCGGGCTACTTTGAATTTGTCGGCTTCGCTTCTGTCAATCCAGTAACCAAAAGCCAAAATATGAAAGCCCACCAAATGAGTAGCATGAGATCGCGGATAACGGCCCATCCTGTGGTGGGTTTCACAAACAAAAATACCGGAGTCAGGATTAGCAAGATCACCCCAAAAAAAAGCTTCCCCTTTCCCTTTTGCTGGTCCACGCTAGCGCTCTTTCCGTCCTCCCCCATTCAAACTAGCCTCCTACCCTACCCTGCCCTTCATAACCACAGCAACGGTACCAACCCCGCCGCCGCCAGCACCACCAGCAACGACAAACTCTGCACTCCCGTCTTCCGGTCCGCCAAGCTAAACGAGTAAATCCCCTTGATCAGATTATTACTGGATGCAGCGATCAACACGGCGCACGCGGCCACATTGAGCGGCGTGAGATTCCCGCTGCCTGTGTCATTCCCATGATGAAGGGGTCAACATCCGTGACGCCCATGATGGCGGCGAGAATATCGACTCCGGCTTTGCCAAGGTATATGACTGCCAACTGCGTGGCCACCAGCATCGCGAGGAAAAAGAATGCGAAGAAAAACGCTGCCGGCGGCTCCAGTGGGTTCTTGGGTTCGAATTCGCGCTTCACGTCTGAGGCGACTGCGTCCGGCCGGCGAGACCAGAGAAATCCTACAGCGACAGCCACCGCAGCAAGCGCCAGGCACGCGGGCGCAATCTTCCCCGCCAGTTGACGATTGAACAGCGCCAGCAGCCCGGCCAGACGCAGGTACATCATCCCCGAAGCAATCAATCTTCTTCCAGCGCCTGGACTCCGTATTGCTCGCCCGAGCGCTTCGCCTCCTCTCCGCACCCTCGGAAATTCCGATCTCCAAATCACGCCCATCGGCTTTGGCGCCTGGGCCATCGGTGGAGGCGACTGGCAATTTCCTGGGGCCCCCGGACGACGACGACTCCATTGCCGCCATTCATCGCGCGCTCGACCTGGGGGTGAACTGGATCGATACCGCAGCCATCTACGGGCTGGGCCACTCGGAAGAGGTAGTCGCGCGCGCACTCAAGTCTTCGCCTCACAAACCCTACATCTTTACAAGTGCTCCATGCGCTGGCGCGATGACCGCTGCATCTACAACTCGCTCAAGGCCGATTCTCTGGCCGAGGAAGTGGAAGCTTCGCTGCGGCGTCTGGGAGTGGAGAGGATCGCTCGGCCAGGGTATGCCGCGGCCTTGCCGGACGACGCGCTCGACGGTTTCCTCGACCGGCTCGAGCCGGCAAAAGTCACGACGCAGACGATCACCGACAAGGCCGCGCTGCGCGCCGCCATCGTCGAGGCGCGGCAGGCCGGCTTCGCCTTCGTCGACCAGGAGGCCGAGCTCGGCTTCCGCTCGGTCGCGGTGCCGGTGCGC
>CAWDPB010000028.1:0-15627 GCA_963804075.1 uncultured Acidobacteriaceae bacterium
TATGTATTTTCTAAAAATTGTCATTTTTAAATTTGTCAAAACGGTCAACACGTTCTTCTCCATTTCTTTATTCTGAAAAAGGTAGAATGTTTACGTTGACTAACAGATGTGGGTGCAAATGTGAACGCCAAAGTGCCGGTGACAAGCGTGGCCGGGTGGCCAGTGGCTGTGGGCGCACGCGCAGTTATCATGTATGGGTAGGAATAATAACCATGAAGAGTTTTATGTTTTAAAAAGCTGTTCCTTTTTTTCTTTGATTCCGACCTGATTCTTGAGTGGACGGGATACATAGCGGGTATACGGCGCTATTTTTATCTTACGTGGATTATCCAGTGGATGCTTCGCATCTACATTTTGCCAATGAGAGCCAGTACGGTGTCGTGATTCCCGCTGCACTAAATCCACGCTCGTTTCGCCCGCAGCCCAACCGGCTGCTGCACAACAATCGCGATGGAACTTTCACCGACGTAACCCAACGCGCCGGAGTTGCAGACCCGAAGGCCGCAGCCTTACAGTGACAGCCGCCGATTTCAATCTCGACGGCTGGCCCGAACTTTACGTGGGCAACGATCTAAGCATGAACCGCTTCTTCTTGAACGAGAAGAACGGCCGCTTCGCCGATCGCAGCACGAAAACGCCTACTTCGGAAAACAAGGGAACGATGGGCCTGGCGGTGGGCGACTTTGATCGCGATGGCGCTCTCGACTTCTTCGCTGCCCACTGGCTCTCCATGGGAGATTCTCTCTATCAAAATCTCTTTCTCGAATCGCACCAGTTGGGATTCGCCGACGCCGCCGAGTTCACCAACCTCGCCTACATTTCGCTACCGATGGTCGGATGGGGCTGCACGTTCCTTGACTACGACAACGATGGCCTTCTGGATTTGATGGTGGTCAACGGGAACACGCTGGAGGACACACGCAACCACAAGCTGCTGGTCCCGCAAAAGCCCTTCCTGTTTCACTATGACGGAAACCAATATGAGAATGTGTTGGCGAGCGTTGTGCCCGAAATTGACCGTCCGCTGAATGCGCGCGGGTTAGCCGCGGCCGATTTCGATGGCGACGGCGACATTGACCTGGCGATTTCCTGCAACCGCGGCCCGCTGATCCTATTGCGAGCCGATGGGGCCGAGGAACGCAATTGGATCAAGGTGAGTCTTGAGGGCAAGAAGAGTAATCGCCGCGGAATCGGCGCGCTGGTCCGCGTTTCCGCTGCAGGAAGCACCTGGATACAAAGCGTCGGCAGCCAGGGATCGTATTTGTCGCAGCACGCCACGCCCCGTCATTTCGGCCTTGGCTCCGCCACATCGATAGATCGCATCGAGGTTGTTTGGCCCGGCGGCCGCCGCCAAACCGTCGATCACCCACGCATCCATCAACACCTCCATATAAAGGAAGACTGATCAACCTGATAGCGGGCTGAGACCGTCCGTTGAATTGTCCTGTCTTATTTTCACGGCGGGCGTTCAGCTTCAGCAGCAATTACTGCCGTCTTACTCCCGTTCGTGCGGGAATCGCCCGGAATGAGGCCCGCGGTTCGGCTATTGATCGGATCGCGAGGAACACAGTACTACGAACAAAGGCTGCCTGGTCCTGAAAACCCATGTTGCGGCAAAGTCGACCTGATCAAAAGAAACGCGGCCCAGGTTGGCCTGGACCGCGTCGGGTTAGCTTCCATTCGTACAGCTTTTGGCAAATACCCAATCGTCATCTTAGTGCGTAGCCGTCGTTTTCTGCGTGGCAGATGCAGCCGCATAGTCCGAGTTCAGGGCCCATGCGGCCTTCGTCGAGCACGTTCCAGTGGCTTTGATGATCGTCACCGTCGCCTGGTAGCTGCCAGGGCCATTGCTGGTGACCGTACCCACGGTGCACACCGTAGCCGGCGTCGCCGTGATCGTCGGGACACTTACGATGCTCTCGCTCTCATTCGACGTCGCCGTCACCGCGAAGTTGCTGCCGTTCGCGGCGCTCGCTGGTGCACCCGTGAAGGTCACCGTTGGAGTGATCTTCGCTCCCGTCGTGTGCTCCTTGGCTGTGGCCGCCGAATAGACATAATTCGCCGCCCATGAGGCTTCCAGATCGCACGTTCCGGTTCCGATCAGCATCGTCACCGGCGCCGAGACGCTGCTCCCGCTGGTTGTGCCTGCGCCCACCGAGCAGATCGTTGGCGTGGTCGTCGAGATCACCGGGATGCTCACTGCCCCGGTTTCGTTCGACGATGCCGTCACCGTGAACGTCTCGCCCGCTGTTGCCGTCGCCGGCTCGCCCGTGAGGCTCACCGACGGCGCAACCGGCGTCGTTATGGTCGTCTTCTCCGTGACGGTTGGCGCAGCCGAGTAATTGCTATTGCCTGCCTGCGTCATCGTCACCGTGCAAGTTCCGCTCGCCTTGTTCGATCGTGTATGTCGCGCCCGAGTTGGTGCATGAACCTGAACTGCCAAATGCGATGGGCAGCCCGGAAGTGGCGTTTGCCACCACCGTAAAGCTGCTCTTATTGGTTGCGGTTGACGGAGCCGGTGTCGTCACATTGATGGTCTGGCTCGCGGGGTTCACGACCTGGCCGCCGCTCAGAGTGCCCGAACCGCCATTGTGGTTGCTATCGCCCGAGTAAGTCGCCGTGATCGTATTATTTCCGCCCTGCAGACTCGATGTGGTGCACGTCGCCGTTCCCGGATTGCCCGACGCCACCGCCGTCGTGCCGCATCCTGTGTTGCCGCTCCATGTCACCGTACCGGTGACATCCAGCGGCTTCCGGCCCTTCACCAATCCATTCGCGCCGCTAATAGTTGCCGTGAACGTGACTGACTGTTGATAGGTCGAAGGATTCAGACTGGAAGCAACGCTGACATTGGCGCCAGCCGAATTCACCACCTGGCCTCCCGCCAACGTACCCGTGCTGGCAAGGAACCCGCTGCCCGGCGTATACACCGCACTCACCGTGTGCGTGCCCACTGCGAGTGTCGAGACGCTGCCGGAACTAGCCGAGCCCGATGCCAGCGTCACCGGCGATCCGAACGCATTGCCGTCGATGCTGAACTGCACTGTCCCAGTCGGCGTTCCCGAGGTTGCCGAAACGTTCGCCGTAAAGCTGACCGCCTGTCCATATCCCGATGGATTCAGACTCGAAGCGACCGTTGTTGTGGTGCTCACCGTCGACGAATTCACCACTTGTCCGCCGCTCAGCGTACCCGAACCTCCGGCGTGGTTACTGTCACCGGAGTAAGTCGCCGTAATCGTATCCGTTCCAACTGGCAGGCTCGATGTTGTACAAGTCACCGTCCCAGGATTGCCTGTCACGGTCGATGCACTACAGCCCGTGTTAGCGCTCCAGGTCACCGACCCCGTCGGATCCATCGGCTTCATTCCGTTCTTCCCAAACTTCCGCCCCTTCGTCAGCCCGTTCGCTCCGCTGATTGTCGCCGTGAACGTCACCGACTGCCCATACGTCGAAGGGTTCAGCCTCGATGCGACGCTCACATTCGCGCCGGCTGCATTCACAACCTGCCCTCCACCCAGCGTGCCCGTGCTGCCCGCATTGTTTGTGTCGCCTGAGTATGTCGCCGTTACCGTGTGCGTCCCCTGCACCAGCGTCGAAATACTGCCCGAAGAAGCCGAGCCCGATGCCAGCGTCACGGGCGAACCAAACGCGTTCCCGTCGACATTAAACTGCACCGTTCCCGTCGGACTCGATCCCGTCACTGTGGCCGTGAAGCTCACCGCCTGCCCATAGCTTGATGGATTCAGGCTCGAAGAAACATTCGTGCTCGAACTCACCTGATTGACCTGCTGGTTCACCGAACCCGAGCCAGCGTTGTGGTTGCTATCACCCGAATACGTTGCCGTAATCGTGTCGCTCCCGCCAACCGGCAGACTAGAGGTCGTACACGTCGCCGTCCCCGGATTACCCGACGTTACTGACGTCGTCCCGCAACCCGTGTTCCCACTCCACGTCACCGTGCCGGTAACAGTCATTGGCTTTGCGCCATTCTTCCGGCCACGGACCTGTCCGTTCGCACCGCTGATTCTCGCGGTGAATGTAACTGACTCTCCGTACGTCGAAGGATTCAGTCCGGAAGCGACGCTCACGCCTACTCCCGCCGAACTGACTACCTGCCCGCCAGCCAGCGTGCCCGAACTGCCACTGTTATTGGTGTTGCCCGAGTACACCGCCGTCACCGTGTGCGTTCCCGCCGTCAGCGTTGAAGTGCTGCCCGATGTCGCCGAACCGGAACTCAGCGTCACCGGCGAACCAAACGCGTTCCCGTCGATGTTGAACTGCACCGTGCCCGTAGGACTCGACCCCGTCACACTGGCCGTAAAGCTCACCGCCTGGCCATAGCTCGAAGGATTCAGGCTCGATACAATCGATGTGGTCGTGCTCGCCTGATTGACCGTCTGCGTCAACGTTCCCGAGCTGCCGCTGTACGTACTGCTGCCGGAGTATGTGGCTGCAATCGTTTGCGAACCAGTCGACAAACCACTGGCAATACACTGCGCCACACCCGATGACAGCGTCACCGCACTGCATCCGCTGATGACGGTGCTATTGTCCGTGAACTGTACCGTTCCCGTCGGCGTTCCCGAACTTCCGCTCACGGTCGCGGTAAACGTCACCGTCTGCCCATACGTCGAAGGATTTGCACTCGACGAGACACTCGTTGTCGAACTCACTAACGCAGATCCTACATTGCAGGCGGAAGCTGCCGATGGAATTCCGTTGCCGACCACATACAGCTCGCAGGGCCCGGTCGGCATGTTCGACGGCACATCGAAGTTGGTGGAGACCGCTGTCGAGCCGGTCGCAACGCCCATCGTGCTGTGTCCGTGCGTCCTTGCGTAGTAGACATCTCCGGTGGCATTATTCACGATTCGCACCAGCGGATAGTTGGTGCTGTCCTGAAAATCGTCGCCGTAGGAGGCGCCTGTCGAGACGCCATTGAACTGCGTGCCCGAGATCGAATAAGTCGTCCCCGGAGTCAGCGTAAAAGGAGCAGTCGTGATCGTCGGTTGCCACGCCGACTCGTAGGTGCCTGCACTCGTCAGGATCTCGACGCCCGTTGTGAAATCCGTGAACATGATCTGGCCTGTGGGCAGCACAAGCAGGTGCCCCACGTAAGATTCGTCATTCGCCGCGTTGGCGGGATTGGGGAACGTGCTCAGCGTGGTGCCGTTCCACTCGTAGAAAGTCGACGGCGTCGAGAAGGTGCTTGTATATGGGCTACTCATTACGATCGCATTGCCATTGATTTCGGTCGCACCCGGCGCATCGTTGGCCGCCCCTTTTCCGGGGAACGTCCCCTGAGCGGTCCACGTGTTAGTGCTCCAGTTGTAGGTGGCGAGGTTGCCAGCTTCGCAGTCGCTGGCGCCAGTGGCAAAATAAGTTCCGTTGGGCATTAGCATCAACGGCCCAAGCTCATAGCTGGCCTTAGAGCTGCTGCTCTTGCAGGTCGAGCCGGTCCCTGCGTTGGAATCCCACAGTTGTACTGCCGTACTTGAGTATTCGGTCCATGTGTTGGTGCTGGGGTTGTAGATCGCATAGCCTTTGGCGGTCGAGCTGTACTGCCCAAGGTACACGTTGACCATCAGTACCTCTCCATTCGGCATCAGGTTCCAGCCGGATTCGTCGAATTCGGTGGTTTCGCCGTCGGAGGAGCTGGCTTCGTTCGTGAAGTTCAGCGAGCTTTCGTTGAAATAATAGTATTCCGGGTATGAGGCATGGACGCCGTAATATGCGCAGCAGGCCGCAGTCATCCAGGTGCCATTGGGTAGGACCACGGATTGAGCGTCGCCATCGACTTCCCACGAACTCGTAATTTCAGGGGTGATGGCAGTCCAGGTGTTTGCCACCGGATCGTACAGTGCTCCGTTACTTTGCCACGCTTCCGTACAGCTCGCGCTGGGGCAGTTGTATTCGCCTCCTTGAATCGCCACTTTCCCGTCCGGCAACACGGCGGAACTGAAGAACAACGGTGCATAATTGGTCGGACTGGTCGGAAGCGACGCCACCTGGGCCCAGGTCCCATTGATGTAGCTACCGGTCGAGTCCGGGGTCAGCGTGTACCAGTTGTTGTAGGCATTGGTGGTGCTCACGCAACCGCTGCCGCTGCAATTCGGCTCTTCATGCACGAGCACGCGCCCGTCCGTGAGCAACAGCATCGCGCCCACGGATACTGGAGGTGCGTTGTTCAGTGGGGCCCAGGTTTGGGCGGCGGCGGTTCCCGCCATCACAGCAATCAAAAGACATGCAAGAGCAGCAACTACAGACGATAGCTTGGCAGACAGTGATTTCTTGGACACGTGTTGGGCCTCTCTCAATTGAATCGAAACTTGATCGCTCGCGCCGGCGTTTTGTTCGCATGGACTGCGCCTGGTTCACCCAAACCAGCGCATGGCTTCCACTTGAGTTCGCTTAATTTGAAAGGGAGTTTGCTTCGGCTGAACCCAGAAACTTCGCGACCCTGAATTGGACCCGAGCTTTCACCCCTAAAACGCGGCGTGCCATTGTCTCTTTAAGTTCTTCTTTCCGTCAATCTGAAAGAGTGGCTCCCGCTCACGGCAATGTGCAAGAGTCTGCCACCAGTAGGCACGTCTTTGCATACAGCGCTGCACTCTGCCAGCGTTCCCCACTCACCGTTGGATCGCCGACTCAGTCGGCTATCGAACCAGTAGAGATAAATACATCCGCCCCACCTCAAGCTGAAACTCTGATTAAATGTCCTTGATGAAGATGAAAACATTCACCCTCCGGCCCGTGTCTTGTTTGCGCTCGTTCATTGGCTTTCGACCCTTCACTGTCGGAACGCAGGCGAGCATGAAATGATGACCCCCGACTTCGCCGAGCCACTCGACAACCCGAAGTCGCTCTACAACCGTTTTCTGCTCATTGTCGCCGGCCTGGGCGGCCTGCTTTATGGCATCGATGTCGGCATCATCGCCGGAGCCTTGCCCTATCTCGAGGCCACGTCCGGACTGAATGCGGGCCAACTGTCCTTTATTGTCGCCGCCGTCTTGCTCGGCAGTGTGATCTCTACCTTATTCGCGGGCCTGCTCGCCGATTGGATCGGCCGCAAGCCGCTCATGGCCATCAGCGGCATTTTGTTTGTGATTAGCATTCCGGCTATCGCTTTATCTCACGGCTACGGACCGCTTGTTCTTGGCAGGCTCCTCCAGGGCATTAGCGCAGGTCTGATCGGCGTCGTCGTCCCGCTTTATCTCGCCGAGTGTCTGGTCGCGTCGAATCGCGGCAAAGGCACGGGGATGTTCCAGTGGCTGCTGACGCTCGGCATCGTAGCCGCCGCCCTCGTCGGTGTCTATTTCAGTTTTCGTGTTGATGAAGTCGCGAGGCTCGGCGATCCCGCAAAGCTTCTCGCTTTCAAAGACACGGCTTGGCGCGGCATTTTCTGGGTCTCGCTGCCGCCGGGAATTCTGTTCGTCATCGGCAGCCTCATGGTGGCGGAATCGCCGCGCTGGCTGTTGCGCCGCGGACGCAAGGATGCCGCCTACGCCGCGCTTCTTCGTTCCCGCACCGCTCCTGAGGCCCATAAAGAACTCAAAGAAATAGAGGAAGCCGCGTCGGCCCAGATCTCCTCTGGCAAGACAACAGGAGACTCGCTCCTCCGCCGCAAGTACGTCGTCCCGTTCGTGCTCGCCTGTGTCATCCTCGCCTGCAATCAGGCCACCGGCATTAACTCCATCATTGCCTACAACACCAACATCCTTTTGCAGAGCGGCCTCTCCGACATCGCCGCGCACTGGGGATACGTCCTCTTCACCACCGTGAACTTCCTCATGACCTTCGTCGGTGTCATGCTGGTGGATCGCAAAGGCCGTAAATTTCTTCTCGCGCTCGGCACCGCAGGCATCATCGTGTCCCTCCTCGCAACCGGAGCGCTTTTCCGCGCCACCGAGAAAACGCGCGTGGATGCCAAAGCCGTTGTCCAGTCGAGGGTCGCTCCCGATCAGCGCTTGACCCTGCTCTACAACGAGGAGTCGGCTGGCGAGTTGCTCAAGCAAAACGGCGCGGACGCTGATGGCCCCCGCCCAACATCGCTGGTCATCATTTATTCCTACGGAGACTTCCGCGCCGCCACGAAAGCGGTCCGCTCCGATGACCCCGCCGCAACTCGAATCGAAATCACCCGCGACGCCAGCCTTCCCGCCAACAAAGTCGTTGCCTTTTTTTCGAACCCGTTTGGCGACCTCGAAGCTTCACGCGGCGCTTCCCTCAAAATCGAGAACGCGCTCATCACTCCCGTGCCCAGCCCCCGCACCGGATGGTTCGTCGCCATCGCGCTTTTTATATTTATGGCTTTCTTCGCCGTGGGTCCCGGCGTGTGCGTATGGCTGGCTCTCTCGGAGCTGATGCCCACCCGTATCCGCTCCAACGGCATGAGCATCGCCTTGGTGCTCAATCAGGCAGTATCAACAACCATTGCCGCCGTCTTCCTGCCGACGGTCGGCAAGTATGGTTACTCAGCTATGTTTTTTGGATTTGCCGCCTGCACCGCGATCTACTTCATCACCGCGACGTGCTTCCTGCCGGAGACGAAAGGTAAAACCCTCGAGGAGATCGAAGCCCATTTCGCATCCGCATCAGACTCCTGAGCCGCCTTATGACACGCTTGAGGTCCGGTAATTGGCTAACCGGCCTCCCGATCCAGTCTCACGTCAGATCGGCGCACTGTCTATTGATTAGTCGCTACCAGAAGAAGAACGAGAGCGATGAATCGGGGTCGACTGTCTTCGGTCTAAAGAAAGACCGCGCGATGAACTACAGGAAACTCGGGATTGTTGCCTTCACCACCTCAGCCTATTCTCGCCGTGCTACTGATTTTCCCTCGTTACTCTCCCTCCACTGGGCAGGTGCCGGACTGCCATAATTTGGGCACGGCACTTGCTCCCCGCCTTACTCGGAACGCACACTCCGTCCCATTCATTTCAAAAACGATTCTTCGCTCCGAAAATGCAGCGACGACCGTATGGTTCCTGGCAATCCGCTAGAGCGTTGACTGATCGGAGTTCCCAGGCATCCTTAAACTCGCGAACCCAGCCGCCCTCCGCACTACCGTCGCCTTCCTACTTATCGATCAGACAATACTCCCCTAACTTATTGTCCTTGTCCTTCGTTTCCTCGTAGTTAGGAAACACCTGTACGTCCCGGCAATCGTACATTCCGGAATTGCTCGGCAGTTCCACCAGTTGATACTTCCCGCTTTTCAACAATACGCAACTGGGCGCGCCCTGATTGCATTGCAGGTCGTATCCCTTGCCGCCTTTGATTACGTCCACGATCACTACGCCGTTGTTCACTTCACTTCCCTTGACCGTGACGATCAACTCCTGCGCCGCCACGCCCGCCGCTAATAGAAGAATGACCACCAACAAGAGAGAGATTTTCGTCTTCATGCGCACCCCCTGATGCGTTCGCGCCGGTTAATCCGGCGCACGGAAATCGAAGCCGGGACTGCCCTTCTCCGATCCCTCCATCCGTATGCTGACATTTGAAGTGTGGCTTTGTATGTGACGAACTACAGCGTCCCAAGTGACGAACGTATCCACGCCCATTTACCAACGTACTCGCCGTTTACGGCGCCTAAGCGTCGTACCCCGTCCGCCAAAGTCCGCCAGAGACCCCGCCCAGCCACAGCCCAATACAACCAACCACCCCTCCCCAGCAACTAAACAATTAGTTACCTTTTCGGACGCTGCGCGTCCAACTCAGCAGGAGAATAACGGTGCCGCCCAAACAGTCCGAAACTCTGACGGATGCCGAACTGAGAGTGATGAAGGTGCTCTGGGTGAAGGGCTCCGGCACAGTCCAGCAAGTGCTTGATTCCATTATGGAAAAGCCTGCTCTGGCCTACAATTCTGTGCTCACCACCATTCGCATCCTCGAGCGCAAGGGTTATTTAAAGCACTCCAAGGATGGCCGCGCCCACGTTTACGCCCCGGTCGTCCATGAGCAGGACGCCACCCGCACCGAAATTCGCCATCTAGTCAGCCGCTTTTTTCGCAATTCTCACGAGGATCTCGTTCTCAACATCCTCGAAGATCAGGGCATCCAGCCCGACGAACTCGATCGCCTCCGCAAAATGCTTGATCGGAGGGACGCCAAGTGATCCTCCCCCACCTCCAGCCCTTGGCTCAAACCGCCATCGAGCATGCCCTCAATTCGCTGCCTGAAGGCGTCCTGATCGCGCTCCTCGCATGGGCTCTGCTGCGCATTTTGCCCAAGCAGAATTCGCGCACCCGCTTCGCGGTTTGGTTCGTGGCTCTGCTCGCCGTCGTGGGATCGCCCCTCACCGGCGGATTCTTACATTCTTCCGTCGCCTCCAGTGTGTTTCGCCCGGCTGCGGCTCCGATTAGCCTGCCCACTTACTGGGCAGCCTTCTTCTTTGTTATTTGGCTTTTGATCGCCTGCGTTTTGACTGCTCGCCTTATCGTCGGCCTCGTCCGCCTTCGCCAACTGCGCCGGTCCTGCATCGCGCTCAACCTCGACGAACTCGACCCATCGCTCCGTAGCCTCGTCGCTGAACTCAACTCGGCCCACTCGCGGCCAGTTTCGATTTCTATCTCGAGCCAGATTCGCGTTCCCACCGCTATCGGACTTTGGAACCCGACCATCGCGCTGCCCTCATGGGCTCTTCGCGATCTTTCGCCCTCAGATCTTGGCATCGTTCTGCGTCATGAGTTCGCACACCTGCGCCACTGGGACGATTGGACCAATCTCATTCAAAAGTTATTGCGCATTCTTTTCTTCTTTCATCCCGCCGTTTGGTGGATCGAAAACCGTCTCTCGCTCGAACGAGAAATGGCCTGCGATGATGTAGTCGTCGCCCAGACCGCCAACCCCACGGGATATGCGAGCTGCCTTGTGTCCCTCCTGGAAAGAAGTCTTGCCGGGCGCGGCTGGACCATGGCCCAGGCCATTGTCCATCGCGCTCGCGAGGCTTCGACCCGCATCGCACAGATCCTCGACAGCAATCGACCCGCCGCCACGCGCATCTCAAAACCCGCGTTGGGCCTCGCCGCAGCCTTCACCGTTCTTTGTCTAGTCATGCTGCCGAATTCGCCGCAGGTAGTTTCGTTCGAGCCATCCGGCTCCGCCAACACTCAATATGCAGCCGCACCAATGCAGCCGTCGTTAGTCCACCGCGCCAGCATCGAGACTTCGACATCTGCCGTAGCACCGATTCCCGCAACATTCAAAACCGCAGCTTACAACGGCAAAGCGGAAGTCCTGAGAGTTTCGAACTCACCCCGTTCCTCGACTTACAACTCGACTAATCGGGCAGGTTTCTCAAGAACGCACGAGCTTCCACTAACTCAAGAAGCAAACCTTGGATCAGAACATAATTTTGGGATGGAGAAGAGCTTCCCGCTGGCGCAGCGAACTGACGCAACGCAGCGCTTTGACCTGGCGCAAACTGCTGGAGCGGCACAAGGCATTAGGGCGCCTCAAGCTCTTGGCGCGGCTCAGAGACTCGGAGTCGCACAGAGCCTTGAGGCCGCACAAAGCCTTGAGGCAGCGCAGAGCTTTGGAGCAGTACAGAGCTTTGGGGTGGCGCAGCGCTTTAGCGCTGCGATCGAACGCTGCATCTTCATTGGCGGCTTTAGCCGCTGAGGGCAACACCCTCGGCCCGGACAATTATGACGAAATGGCCAACACCGCTCATCCCTCCGTCGTCCTGGTCGAGGCAACCGAGTTCATCCAGCAAGACGGCTCTCCCGCCGTTGTCTGGACCGTTCAAGTTTGGCACGTAACCGTTGTCAAGCCTATGTGGAAAGCGAAGCAGCCCGCGCCCATCGCGCATACCACGTAGCCAAAAAAATTTGCATGTAACAACTAGATATTTAGTTCCATAAGGAGAAACAAAATGAAGAACTGGATTCAACCTTTGAAGTCCCCCGGCTTCAAGTCGACTTTCACCCGCCGCTTCGGCCTCGGCGTCCTCGCAGTCGCCGTCATCGCGTCACTCGCGGCATTCAACTTGGCCAAGGCCGCCCCCTCATCGAAGGCGGTTCCCACGCCGGCCGCCGCCGCGCTCGACGATAACAGCGTTTCGGCGCTTCTATCCCTCGACCGCGCCATGGAAACTCTCGCCGCCCGCGTCACCCCGGCGGTTGTCAACGTCACCGTCACTTCCAAGGGCAAAGAACACGCCGAAGAAGGCAACGGCATGCCCGACATGCAGCAGTTCTTCGGTCCCGACGGTCCCTTCGGCCAGCAATGGTCAGCAGTTCGGGCGTCAGTTCCACTTCCAGATGCAGCCCCAGAACCGCGTTGAGCACGGCCTCGGCAGCGGCGTCATCATCTCGCCCGACGGCTACATCGTCACCAACAATCACGTTATCGAGGGCGCAACCGACATTCGCGTCACCATGAGCAACAAGGAAGTCATGGCCGCCAAGCTCATCGGCGCCGATCCGCTCACCGATCTCGCCGTCATCAAGGTCAGCGGCACCAATCTTCCCAGCGTTCCGTGGGGCAATTCGGCGAACCTGCATCCCGGACAAACCGTCCTCGCCTTCGGCAATCCCTACGGATTCCAATTCACCGTCACGCGCGGCATCATCAGCGCGCTCAACCGCCCGAATCCCGACGCGTCCGACCGCCGCAAACCCGGCGAGTTCATCCAGACCGACGCCGCCATCAATCCCGGCAACTCCGGCGGCGCGCTCGTCAACGCGCACGGTGAGCTGATCGGCATCAACACGTTCCTCGTGTCCGGCTCCGGTTCGTTCTCCGGTATGGGCTTCGCGATTCCCACACAGATCGTCGAACCCACCGTCGAACAAGCTGATCCGCTTCGGCAAAGTCACTCACGGATTCATCGGGATACAGATCTCCGACGTCACGCCTGACAACGCCAAGTTCTTCCATATGAACAAGGCTGCTGGCGCGCTCGTCAGCGATGTCACGCCCGATTCTCCGGGAGCGAAAGCTGGTCTGAAGACTGGCGATGTCGTCACCGAACTCGACGGCAAACCGATCACCGATGCCGGCGAGCTCAAATGCTGGTCGGACAGAAACAGCCTCGGCGACACCGTTCACCTTCAGGTGATGCGTGACGACAAGTCCACAACGGTTGACGTCACTCTCGCCGATCTGAACGGCGGCAGAGAGTCCGAGACCGCTGGCAAGGAACATGGAAAGGGCCGCTGGGGAATCACTCTCGGCGAACTGACTCCCGAACTGCGCGGTCAGCTTCAGGCATCCGCTTCGATTCATGGCGCATTGGTCAACGATGTCGTTCCCGGAAGCCCTGCCGATAACGCAGGCATCAGCCGCGGCGACATCATCATGGAAGTCGACCGCAAGCCGATGAAGTCGGTCTCCGAAGTCGGCGAAGCGCTAACCGCCATTCCCGCTGGCCAGGACGCGCTAGTCCTGGTCTGGTCCAACGGAGGAACGACGTTCCGAGTGCTGCGCTCGTCAGAGCAGTAGAGTTGTTTCAGTGGTAGTGGTTAGTGAGTTAAACGCTGCGCATGGCTCGGTAGTTTAAGCCAGCGCAGCGTTTTTTTTTTGTCTCAGTTTTTGGGTCTCAGTTCTCGGTTCCCAGTTCTCAGATTTTGGTGGTAGAAGATTGTCATTCCGACCGAAGGGAGGGAATCTGCATTTGCGGCGAGCGCGAAAAACCGCGGACTTCTCGCGCAAGGGCGACCCAAACTCAGCGCAGCGCTTCCCTGTAAAACACAGTCAAGTCCAGAACTGGTGGTGTGTGCCCCATGGCCCGCAGAAAACCGGAAACCTGTCCCCGGTGATGCGTGCCGTGATTAACAACATGCAGCACAATTTGCCATGTCGGGGTCACAAACGCATCGCCATTCATACTCTTGTAGGAAATATTTCTGAGAATGGATTCCTCGGTCAGCTGGGCTCCCCATTGCTTCCACCGTTCGAGCAACGCAGGCCAGTCGCTCTGAAGCACCGCCAAGTGCATATCCTTCTCCGGAACGAAAGGTGCCGGAGGAGTTCCCTCGACTCGGCCAAGCCAGAGTCGATCGGCAACGTAGATGTGCACTAATGTCCCGAGGACATTGTGGTCGGCGGTGGCAAAGTCTCTCGTTAGTTCCTCAGGATTCAACGCGCTTGCAGCCTCAACCAATCTGCCGCTGGCCCAGGCGGTGTAATTCAGGTGGTTTCGGAGTACGTCGACTAACATTGGCATAAGTACGCACAGTGTACATCTCGAACAGGCTCCGAAAAATAGTGGGCGGGTGGCCCGCCTTTCACGGCTCCTGTTTTTCTTCCCATAACGAACTACGGGTGCCCCATCCCTTGCGCTTTTTGCAAAGGGAGGGGAAGGGTGGGCGGCGATGCTGCTGATAGCCTAATGCTTGTCATGCCTCGCGGCCTGCATCGTTACTATGGCGCGCATCATTTGCACTTTATCACGTGTTCCTGCTATCGGAGGCTCCCTCTTCTTCGCACAGCGCGGAGCCGCGATCGCGTTCTCTCCGTGCCGGAACAAACTCGTCAACGTTACCGTTTCGTGGTCGTGGGATATGTCGTAATGCCGGAACATATTCACTTACTTATTAATGAGCCGGAGGTTGGAACTCCTTCGACGGTGATGCAAGTATTGAAGCAGCGGACGGCTCGTGCCTTGTTGCCGAAAACAAAACGGCGCGATCGGCGTCAGAGCGAACTGTTTAAGGAGGCTCCAGCGCGCGCGCGGTTCTGGCAGAGCCGCTTTTACGATTTCAATGTTTGGACACAGAAGAAACGGGTGGAGAAAATTCGTTACATGCACGATAACCCCGTTAAACGAGGCTTAGTGGCGGAGCCTGAGGACTGGCGCTGGAGCAGTTATCGCTTCTATCTTCTCGGCGAGCCTGGGCTGGTGCGCGTGAATGAAGGCTGGGGGAAGATTTCGTTTGAGGCACGGAGGTGATTGACTATTTGTCGTCATTCATCGAGGAACAATCAGAATCCAACAGCATGGACAAACCACAAAACTATGATGATCAGCTTAGTTTGATGCACACAAATTGGCTGAACAATTACGTTTACAAATTGCATCTTAATTTAAACAAATTAAGTCAAGTTCACACAACAACAGCAACAACAAGTTCACATTTGAAATACAATCATTCAATTAGTGTTAATCTTAATGTTTATGATCACAAGATGAAGCAGTTTGTCGAGTTAAATAATTTCCTTTGGTCAAATTATACACATGTGTGTCCAAAATCAAGTCACCATTCAAGAACTAGATGTCAAAATGTTGTATTATTTAAGCGAGCAAATTTCAAATATCAAAGAGACGATCTTCTTTAATAATGACGACTTATTTCAGTCATATCTAATTAGAAAAGGATTTCAATTTCATAGTAGCAAACCGAAGCATTTTCTCAGTGAGAAAACCCAAATTTACATAAATATTATAGAAATGGGCTGCATTTTAGCTTATATGTGTTTGCCCGTTGGTCCACTTGACCCACTTCAATATGATCATTTAATAAGCTCAATCAAGTCTGACAAAGAAGAACTAAAAAAACAAGATGCGATTCTTCTCGCTTCCAATCAATATCAACAATATATTTCTAATGAAAGCTATTCGCTCAAAGATGAGCAAGAAATATTGACTATCCGCGATAACGAATCTGACTATGCTTATCT
>CAWDPB010000029.1:0-18820 GCA_963804075.1 uncultured Acidobacteriaceae bacterium
TTTCAATTTCCTCTCCAGATGTTCTCGAAGATGACGCTGCGGTCGACGGCGAGATCGCGCACGACCGGGAACTTCGAAAAGGGCTCGAGCTTGATCGGCTTATCGAGATGATCGAGCAGCGCCGAGCAGGCCATGCGGGCCTTGCCATTGATAATCATGGCGCAGGAGCCGCAGACCTCTTCGAGGCAATTCGAGTCATAGGTGACGGGCGTGGTTTGCTTGCCGTCGCGCGTGACCGGATTGGCGGCGATGTCCATGAGCGCCGACGTGACGTTCATGTTAGGACGGTAGTTGATTTCGAACTCTTCCCAGGTCGCAGGCGCGTCGGGGGTGAGTTGGCGTTTGATCTTGATGATTACGGTTTTATTGTTAGCCATGTTATTTGCATGCCTTGATATGCGGTTCTGGGGAACGTTCCTGCGGCGCGAGTGGAACTTGTGCCCTTCCCAATTCCCAATTTCCCGAAACGAAAACGCGTCGTAAGAAAAACAACCAGGGAAGGGCACGAGTTCCACTCGTGCCGATATACGCTGAGGGGGATGACTCGGCTTTAGCCGCTGAGGTCGCTCTTGAAGCCTTCACGACTTTTTTCTCCTCCCGGAACGTACTTCGTAACGTTAACAACCTGGAATTGCAGACGACTCTTTCAGGTCGAAAACTATGCCCGGCTATTTCTCAAAACTCTTTTTCACTACCGGCGCGAAGGCCAGTATCTCTTGCACGCCTTCGTGCTCATGCCTGACCACGTACATCTCTTGCACACGCCGGCTCCCGATATAACCGTCGAGCGCGCCGTACAACTAATCAAAGGCGGATATTCGCACGATCTCGGAACTCTCATCGGGCGAAACTCCGAAATCTGGCAGCGCGGATTTACGGATCATCGAATTCGCGACGGTCGGGACTTCGTTCATCACAAGAACTATATTCATCAGAATCCTGTTGTTGCCCGGCTCGTCGCCACTCCCTCCGAGTATCGTTATTGCTCCGCCTTTCCGGGATTCAAACTAGACCCGTGGCCCCCAGCGGCTAAAGCCGCCGTTATTGGGGATGCTGAAATCGGCACGAGTGGAACTCGTGCCCTTCCCGGTTCCTTGTAACCGTTACTATGTTCGATGCTCCCAGCATCCTGCTTGCCGATCATCAAAATCCGAAGCCACATAACTCGAACCGTTCCCCATCCCGAAGAAACCGGAAGGGCACGGCTTCGAAGCCGTGCCGATACATCGCTCCCAAATAAGAGGGCTAAGCCCCTGAGGGCCGGAGCCTCAACGTTCCCATGCAAGTCGCACAGAGCCACATCAGTACTTCCTCGGCCGCGGCTGAATCAGCCCTGCGTCCACTGGCTCGAATTCAAACTTCGGCTCATCTGCATCCGGCGCAAACTAGCTTTTGTTGTCTTCATCCAATTCTTGTCGTCGCGCTCGGGGAAATCGGGTTTGTAGTGCGAGCCGCGGGATTCGTCGCGCATGGCGGCTCCCTGCGCGATCACACGCGACAGTTGCAGCATGTTGTAAAGCTGGCGGGCGAAGGCCACCGTCGTATTCGCCCATTGCGTGCGGTCGCTCAGGTTGATTTTCTGCAAGCGCTGGAGCAGTTCGACAACCTTGGCGTCGGCGGCCAGACACCCTTTGTTGTAGCGGATGACCGTGCATTCCTTGGTCATCACTTCGCCCAATTCGCGCCAGATGAGGAATGGATTCTCGTTGCCGTCGGCTTTCATCAGGCCGTCGTTGATTTCCTGCTGGCGCTTGCGCTCGGATTCGAAATGTCCGTTTGCGGGTGCCGCTTGCAGGTTCTTGCGCATACTGCACGGCGGCGGGGCCGGACACAAATCCGCCGTAGATGCAGGAGACGAGCGAATTTGCGCCGAGGCGATTCGCACCGTGGTATTGATATTCGGCCTCGCCGGCGGCGAAGATACCCGGAACGTTTGTGGCTTGTTTGTAGTCCACCCAGAGGCCCCCATGGTGTAGTGCATGCCGGGGAAAATCTTCATGGGCACGTCGCGCGGGTCGTCGCCGACAAACTTCTCGTAAATTTCGAGGATGCCTTCGAGCTTCTTGTCGAGAATCTTGCGATCGATGTGCGTCAGGTCGAGATAGACCATCGGCTTGCCGTCAATGCCGAGCTGGTTTTCGAATACAACTTTGAAAATCGCACGCGTTGCGACGTCGCGAGGAACGAGGTTGCCGTATTTCGGATACCACTCTTCGAGGAAGTACCAGCGCTCTTTCTCCGGGATGGACTTCGGATCGCGCTTATCGCCCTGCGTGCGCGGAACCCAAACGCGTCCGCCTTCTCCGCGCGCGGATTCGGACATCAGGCGAAGCTTGTCTTCGCCAGGAATTGAAGTGGGGTGAACCTGTATGAATTCGCCATTCGCGTAGTAGCAGCCTTGCTGATAGAGCGCCGACTGGGCCGAGCCAGTGCAAACGACTGAGTTGGTAGACTTGCCGAAGATAGCTCCGATGCCGCCGGTGGCGATGATGATGGCGTCGGCGGGGAAGGTGCGAATCTCCATGGTGCGCAAATCCATGGCGCAAATGCCGCGACACACGCGCTGACCATCGAGCACGGCCGAGAGGAACTCCCAGTGCTCGTACTTTTTGACCTTGCCTTCGGACTCGTAGCGGCGGACTTGCTCGTCGAGCGCGTAGAGGAGTTGCTGGCCGGTGGTGGCTCCAGCGAAAGCAGTGCGGTTGTAGAGCGTGCCGCCGAAGCGTCGGAAATCCAAGAGGCCTTCGGGCGTGCGGTTAAAGGGGACGCCCATGCGGTCGAGCAGGTCGATGATGCCGGGGCGGCATCACACATATCTTTGACGGGCGGCTGGTTGGCGAGGAAGTCGCCGCCGTAAATGGTGTCATCGAAGTGCTTGTAGGTGGAGTCGCCTTCGCCCTTTAGGTTCTTGGCGGCGTTGATGCCGCCCTGCGCGCACACCGAGTGCGAGCGCTTCACCGGGACGATGGAGAAGAGGTCAACCTCGCCACCCATTTCGGCAATCTTGATAACAGCGGCCAGGCCGGCGAGGCCTCCGCCAACGACGATAATTTTCGGAGCTGCCATCTTTATGAGTCCGATCTGAGCTGGTCCGTTTGGAGCCGTGCTCAAACTTAAACTTTCCCTCAGCGGCTAAAGCCGCCGATCAAACGGTGATCCTTATCGCAGCGCTAAAGCGCTGCGCCACCCAAAAGCATTTGATTCAGCATCACCCAAGAGCATGTTGCTTCCGCGCCGCCTAAAAATGCATAGTTCGGCGCTGCCAAAAAGCAGGAGCGCGCTCACTTCACCTGCAACGCGATGCTCTCTGGAGCGTCCGGCTCCAGAGTCTGACGCGGAGTGCTTATGAATCCGTACATACTCACCGCGCCCAGGCTGATCAATCCGAGCGCAATCAGAACGCAAATATAGCCAAGGCGGCGGCGCGCTACTTCGCCGGTTGTGATGCCCCACTTGGCACAGAACAGCCAGATTCCATAGGCGAAGTGCCACGATGCCGCGATGATTCCCACAGCATAGAAGGCGATCATCCAGGGATTTTGAAATTCTCCCTGCACCTTGGCGAACGACTGCATGGGATGTGTGGGCAGATGCACACCGGTGAAGCGCAAATAATACGTGTGCTGCACGATGTAAATGAACGCGATGATGCCTGTCCAGCGCTGCGAGGTATAGAACCAGTTACCCTGCCACGGGTAATCGCTGACGTTGGAGTCGCCGCGCCACCAGATCCAGATGCCGTAGAGGCCGTGATAGAGGATGGGAATCCAGATGAAGAACAGTTCCATGCCAACCACGAAGGGCAGGCTGTTCAGGAACTCACCTGCGCGCCATAGGCCTCGGGTCCTTTGAAGGCCTCGTAGTTGGAGATGAAGTGTTCGAGGAGAAATGCGCCGATGGGAACGATGCCCGTGAGCGAGTGCAGACGGCGCAGCAGGAACGAGTTGCCTTGGCCGGCGCGAAGAGGCGCAACGCCGGGCTTGATTCTGGGAGCGACGGAACTGGCTGATGCCACGATGGGCTCCTACGTGAGTCGCGATAAATTAAAGCGAACCGCACATTATCCGTGCGCGTTGGAACACAAGTCAAGGGTACTTGGATCACAGTTGAATGTGACAGCGGACACAAGGCGAACGGGCGACGGCAGATTCGCTGCTTGCGGTAACTCCGTCACGAAGGACTCAAAGTTGGAGCGATGCCACGCCAGGAATGCGCGAAACGCTGCGCCACGATGGCTATATTTGGATTTCTCTTTGGCACTCAGTTCGGCGAAAGTCTTATCGATTTGCGGAAAATAGAAGAGCGGGTCGTAACCGAAGCCGTTTGCGCCGCGCAGGGGCGTCGAGTATAACGCCTTCGGCAGTGCCGCGAAACGTCGCAAGTGTGCGGCCATCGCGAGCCGCGGCCAGCACGCAGACAAAGCGGGCCGCGCGTTTTTCGCGCGGGACACTCGCCAGCTCGCGAAGCACGCGTGCATTGTTGGCATCGTCATCGGTGTTGGAGTCGGCGGCGTGGGGTTCCTTGTTGTGGAGGTCGGGGGCGGCATAGCGCGCGGAGTGGACTCCAGGCGCGCCGTTGAGCGCGTCAACTTCGAGGCCGGAATCGTCGGCCAGAACCAGTTCTCCGGGAACGGCGAGGCTATATTCTTCGGCTTTCTTGCGAGCGTTCGCCTCAAAAGTGAGGCCGTCCTCGACGACAGTAGGCAGGGAAGAGAAGTCAGGAATGCCGGCGATTGTGATGTCGAGCTCAGCCGCGGCTCCGGCGAAATCCCGCAACTTGCCGGCGTTTGAAGTGGCGATCAGGACTGTGCTCTTCACGATTGCGTCCTCTCGGCGGTTTTTTGCAGGTGGCGAGAAAGGTCGTTGCCAAGGGGCCGGGTTCTTATCCAGAGCAACACGAAGATGGTCGCACTGAGCACTGAGGCTGCATCTCCGAAGGGGCGGTCTTGCGTGCGCGTGAAATCGATCTCGACGTCGTTCTTGCCAGCCTGGATGGGAACAATCATCAGACCAGTTACCGGGGAAGTAGCGGTTTTGACACGGCGGCCATTGATGATGACCTTCCAGGCTGGGTAGTTGAACAGGCGCACGGTCAGATTGCCAGGATTGTCTGCGGAGACCTGAAACCTCTTTTCCGTGGCGTTCCACTTACTTATTTTCTGGCCGGTGATCTTGGCAACGTTCGCCGGCGCATTAGTCGTAGTCGGCATGTCGGCGTCTTGGGAATCAGTCTGCGCAGTCGATTCGATGCTCAGCCGGGGCAAGTCTTTATTCAGCTCATACGCGTCTGCGCCTGCGGGAACGTATTCGTCCACGCCTTCGTTCCCCGATCCATCAATCATGGATTGCTGCATGTCATCGATGTCACTGGCGCTGTCCCACCAGGGAGGCTGCGTTCGCTGACTCGCAAATAGGACCACCGCCAACAACGCGGCGCACACAAGCGCGCGTGCGCTCCAACGGCGGATCGTGGACGAGGATGTGGCCATTGCCAGCAGCAGAGCGAGTGCCACATTTGTACAAAGCAGCCAACGAAATGGTAGTTGTACGAAGCGGAACTCCGGCAGATATTCCCACAACAAATTGCTAAGGGAGGTGGTTGCGAAGGCGGTTGCTCCTCCCCACATCGCAAGGATTTTCCAGAACGGGGTTTGCAACCGCTCGCGGCGTGAAAAGAAAATCGCACAGAGCGGGGCCGCGATGTTAGCGACCGCAACGAATGAGATGAGTCGATTAAAGCGATTGTGATCCGGATCGGCCGTCATCGTGAAAAGGAAATGATCTTGCGGCCGAACTCCGGGGGAAAAGATCTGGGCGATATCGATCCAACGCTGCTCGTAGATGGCCGGGACGAGATAAACGGATGCGAGGCACGCCCCGAGCAGCACGGCAAGGCCTAGCTTCCAAAGCGGGCGGACGCTTTTGTCTTGAACGGCCAGCAATAAGCAGATTGCAGCGGCGGAGTAGTGGATCATCACCGAGGCGGGAACATTTGTGAGCCAGGCAGCGGCGAAGAGCAAGCTCAATTGCAAAGTGGGGCGAAAGCCGGGATCGCGCAGCTTGAACAGCAGGAGTACAAGAAGAGGCAAAAGAGCTGCGGTCAGCAGTTCCGCATAGGCGCTGCGCCAATAAATGATCAGCAGGTGATACGGGTTGAGCGCGTAGAACACCGCCGCAAACAGCGAGTCGGAAGGCGGGAGCCACCGCCGGGCGAGATGGTACATGGCTCCGCCAGCGAGCGTGAGCGAGAGCCAGCAATACACAGCCGGGACCAGTTTCCAGGGCAGCAGGAACCCGAGGGTGGCGCCGACCATCCAGGAAAAGGGAGGATAAAACAGAAACCTGGGTTCGCCGTATCCCCAGTGCGGCATGGCTGCCCAGCGAGGGTAGAGAATGCCTTCACGCCACTGGCTTAGCGCGTCCATCCAGGAATACATGTGGAACTCGAAGTCGTGGCCTGAGGGAATGCCCCGCCAGGCGAAGGGCGCGACCGACAGCAAGCAGGCGGCGGCAATGATGAGCCAGGCAATCCACCGCCGCTGCTGGAACGCCGTGTGCTCACTGGCGATGGCGAATTGTTTTTCCGGTGGATTGGGGAGTTGACGACTCATGCGTGACCGGACGGGCTAGGCAATTCTATTGCATCGGAAAGACGTGGGAAGGAGACAAGCCGAAGATCGGCTGGGGTGCTAATGGCTGGCGGTTGCGTGCGTGCGCTGGCGGCTCAACTGGGATAGAAATTCTTCTTGCTCCATCGTGCTGCCGGCGCGGAGCAAGGTCAGCAGAGAATCGTCGACATCGCCCGGATGGGTGTCGCTTTGGCTGATATCGATTTCATTGGCGACAAGCGACCGTGGAGATGTCTCGAGTTGTGGTTTTTCTTCCGGGTGATGAGTTAGCCAGTCGATAAAGTCGGCAACGGTCTTTCGTTGTACCGGAGTGCGTGCGGGAAATTCAATGCCCATGCCATAGCCGGGGTGCATGACCCTGACCAGGCCTTCAATGTGTATTTCCATGTCCGGCGCTTTGAAGGAGAGATCCACGGCCGACGATTGCGGGAACGGGGATTCGGTCTCGATGTAGCAGCCGCCAAGGCTCAAGTCAGTTAGCTTGCAACGGCCAACGGGGCCTTGATCGTCGGGCAGAACCTCGCGAGATTTTGATTTCAGCCATTCGGCCATGCGCTCGCGAATTCTGGTTTCCATGTCCAGAAATCGGAGACCGATTTGGCCCGAGGAGGTGCGCCATGCCACCTCCGCGTGCGCTTCAACGTGTAACGGACAGTCCGGCAAGTCAAATGAAACGTGAACCAGAGTAGACAAGGCGATGGGTTTGGCCGCGAGCACGTCCGATCCGCCTGTGCTGAGATCGAGCAATATACCTTCAACGACGGTATTCTCGTCTTCAAGGCGAATCGTCGCCGGCACTTGAACAGCGATGCGCAACGATTTACGGCGTTCGCGTTTGAGGAGGGCGGTCGCTGCACGCAGGGTTGCGAGGGCCCGGTCGAGACGGATGGGCTTGGTAAGGACGAAATGAGCGCCCGCTCCCAGAATGGCTCGGATCTGCCGTATGTCGCCGAGCAGGGCGACGGTGACCGGGGGATTGCGGTGCGCGGTTGCCAGGCGGCGGCAGTTCTCCAGAATCAGAGATGCGGTCTGCGAGTCCTCGAAATCGGCGATCACCTGGTCAAAAGGCTCGCCGGAAAGGCGGGCGACCGCCACGTCAGCGGCGCTCGAACGAGTGACGGCCACGCCCAGCTCAGCCAGCACACGAACGAGCGCTTCCGAGCTGTGGTCATCCTTCGATACCAGGAGTGCTTGCAACATCATGGAGCCACTACCTCAAGCGGGAGTTCATTTATGGCCAGCGCGGAGTTCGTCCTGGTTTTGAGGTGGACGTATTGGACTGGACGCCGGCCTTGGCCGCCATCGTGTTTTTACTGTCGTCCTCGACTTCGGTCAGGACGGCCGGTTCGTCGTCGGCATCGTCGGCCAGCAGCGGCGCAACTTCGCGTAATTTGTCGGCAGCCTGCTGCAACATTTCAATGTGTTTGGCGAGTTCGGCGTGCTGCGCCTGTTTTCGGCGCAGGACTTCATTTACATCTTTCATAGAGCCCCCTGCGCCTGACTGTAGGTTTTAGGCAAGGAGGAGGTCAACTTCAAAGCTACCCCGGAACATTACCACCGTAATGAGCCGGACTGCCTGAGTGGGGAAAACAGGGGTCGAGATGCCTTTCGGCTGGGAAACGAGGAAAGAAGCACGCAATAAAGAACCCCGCTGTTTGGCGGGGTCCGAGTGAGTGGTATGGGGGCAACCTGCAAAAATACCTTAGTTAAGCTTTCTTTCTGCGGCGGAAGACGCCCGCGATACCAACAAGACCAGTGCCGAGCAGGCCCAGAGTGCCGGGCTCAGGTGAGGCCGACAGATGGGTATTCCCCGAGCTCAGGTGAAGCAGACCTTTGCTCAACTGGTAATTGGTCGAATAGAAATATTGGGTCGTTGTGCCCGACGCTTCGTGGCCGTTGTATAGCATGCCGCGAACATCGCCGGTCAAGGTGAAGGTCAGCTTACCGCCATTTCCCGGAGGGCTGGTCAGTGTCCAATCGATTGGACCGACAAAAGCGCCGGAGAAGATGGTGCCTTTCGGCTCGCCAGACTGGCCGCGGCCCGTGATATCAAACCAAGAGCCCGCCGATGAGAAGGTGCCATTGCCCTTAAGCGATGAGCCGGAGAACGCGCCCGTGCCGAAGTTCACGTATCCAAGAGCGTGTCCCTTGGAAACCAGGATGTTGTTATAGCTCCCCATCTGGGAGTTTGCTGAAATTCCGGCACTCGATAGGGATACCGAGCCGTACCGGTTTGTGATGTCAATCGAGTCCGCCCATGCCGCAATCGGGAGCGCCAATGCAAGCAATGCAAGAACTACCACTCGCCTCATTTTTGGTTCCTCCTCGTATTTTGACTGCTATTTGACTGAAAACTGCTTTCCAGGGTTGCCAGTGAGGGACATGGCATACCGGTCTTAACTAGAGCACTTCCAATTCCAAAACGGAAAATTATACACAGCCTTTAATTTCAATATCTTAGAAGACGTTGCCGGAGCCTCTGTTCCGCCAGTGATGCAATGTGCTGCACACTAGAAACACTCGCCTTCCTAATTCCTTGCTTTTCAGAATGCTTGCGGCTACCGGAATCTGACCAAAAGTAACCACCGCCGGTGACGAAAGCACAGTTCGAGGGATGATTGTTTCAGAGTACCCGGGGGAAAGCCATCCTCTGAAGTAATGGTACCAAAGTTCCCGGATTTAGCAATTAGCTCTTTTGAGCCATCGAGCGGCTCGGTCGTGGAATTCTGCAACGGCGGAGGATGAGCTAGGTTGTCCATGAGCAGTTCTGGGGGAGGGCTGTTCGGGCGTCCCTGATTCTTATGAATCTGGGGCGCTTCTTATTTGTGCGCGACAAGGGAAATTGGCCCCCCGGTTCGTTCGCGTGATCAACACATCGCTGATAATAAATTGGCATTTTGATCGCATTACGGTTCTCGAGGACGTTTCCATATATCACAGACGGTGATTTCCTTAATCTCGAACCGTTCTTCCAGACTCAATTCACTTTCACAGATATCCGGACCGCCATCGCTGAGAGCCCATAAGAAAGCCGAGGACGACTGCGCCGATATTGAGCGGGTTACTGGAAGTTGGTAAACTCTAGCGATGCGCTGCCGCGAGACCGAGAGGCTGATGTCATGGGGATGAATCTTTCGACGCGTGACCAAGACGAAGTGGTAAGGAGCGCGTCGGAGGCGAGAAAGGTCGTCCTCAAACATGTCCACGTCGACCGGTATTTGAATTCCTCAATAACATACCAATAAAAATGGCGTCAACGCCAATTTAGACAGGACTCCTGGTAGCGTGCGCATTACCGCAGTGGTCAACTCTTGGCACGCACGGCAGTCAATGCTGGAGAACTTGCGAAGGAAGACGGGAACTATGCTTGGCGAAGCTCCGCGAGGAATTCAGGGTCTATATTTCCGCCGCTGATGACGGCGACGTTATTTGCCGTGCCAGGCAGTTCGGCGGAGTGAAACATAAAAGCCGCTACGCTGACCGAACCACTGGGCTCGGCGAGCGTTTCGGGATTGCCGATCAGGGCGCGTGTGGCCTCGCGAATCTCGCTTTCCGTCACGCACACGATGTTGTCAACGTAAGCCCGAATATGCTGGAAATTTAGCTCGCCGATGCTCTGGGTGCGCAAGCCGTCGGCGAGAGTCTGCGTGACTTGCTCGGCGGGGAAGGAAACAATGTGACCAGCCTGAAAGCTGGCGCGGGCATCGCCGGCAAGTTCGGGCTCGACCCCGATGACGTTGATCTTCGGATTCGTCAGCTTGATGGCAGCTGAGATTCCGCTAATAAGCCCTCCCCCACCAACCGGCGCAAGCACAGTCTCAACTTCGGGCAGGTCCTCCATGATTTCAAGTCCCACCGTGCCCTGGCCGGCAATGATTTTCTCGTCATTGTAGGGAGGGACGATGACGTACCCATGTTCGGCGGCGAGTTGCTCGGCGCGGAGGCGGCGTTCCTCGCTGCCCGGGCCAACAGTGACGATCTCTGCGCCGAGAGCAGCGGTCGCTTCGAGCTTGTTCTTGGGCGCATTTCCCGGCATCACGATGACGGCCTTCACGCCGAGCGCGCGGGCGGCATAGGCGACTCCCTGCGCGTGATTTCCGCTGGAATAGGAAATGACACCGCGGCGGCGATCTCCATTGCTCAAAGAAGCGACCTTGTTATAGGCGCCGCGCAATTTGAAGGCGCCGATCGGCTGCTGGTTCTCAAGTTTGAGAAAGAGCTTGCGCTGGGCGGTAACGTTGGTCCATTCGAGAAGCGGCGTGCGGACGGTGATGCCTTGAAGGAGAGACTGAGCAGTGCGGATATCTACCAGAGTGACCATTATGCGTGAGTCCACGTTAAGTCTTCAATTCTTCGAGCGAACGTGCTATCTTAACACTAGGTAATACCTTGGAGTACTTGGTATGGCGACAGCTTCCACGACCAGTCTGAAGCTCGATACTAATATAAAGAAGCGTGTGCAGCGGCTTGCCTCGGCGCGGCGACGTACGCCGCACTGGCTCATGCGCGAGGCCATCGAGCAGTACGTGGAACGAGAAGAGAAGCGTGAGCAACTACGCCAGGATGCGCTTGCCGCGTGGACTCATTACCAGACAACTGGTCTCCACGCTACGGGCGAGGAAGCCGATGCCTGGCTGGCCAAACTAGAAGCGGGTAAAAAAGCTGCTCCTCCTAAATGCCACGACTGAAGTGGTCGCAACCCGCTTTATTGGATGTTGCCCGCCTGTATGACTTCCTTGCTCCCAAGAGCAGCGATGCAGCCGGGCGCGCCGTCAAAGCGATTCGCCAGGGCGTAAAGGCGCTAAGCAAGCATCCGGAAATTGGCCGCCCTGTCGAAGAGATGCTGCCGGAGTTCCGCGAATGGGTGATTGAATTTGGACGCGGAGCCTACGTTGCGTTGTATCACTACGATGGGAAAGAGGTCGTGATATTGGCGGTGCGACACGGGCGCGAAGCGGGATATTGAGTCTGAATCCTCCAGCTGCAAGTCCACTTTCGGAATCTAGGCGCGCCAGTCATGGCGAAGGACTGGCCTCGCGCTCCAGGAAAAGCAACATCGAGATGTCGCTTTTCCTTCCACTCACTGTTTCCCAGCGCGAAATTTGCTCGCGATCCGTGGAATGCGTCCTGACTCGATATTGCCCTTTATATTGCCAGGCATGCGGTGCGCGTTTTACAAAAGTCGGAACGTAATCGCCCTGTTCTGCAAAGATTTCCGCAGAACGCTTGATGTCAGGACCTATACCAACAAGAACAATTTCGGGAGCATCAGGATTGTGATCCGTGGTGAGGCAGGCGCATACAATTCGCCCGTCTTTGTGTGGAAGATAATCCTGAACGCCGCCGCCAAACGAATCCGTTATCTCTCGACGTGTATACAGATGGCCAGGGATAAATTCCATCTCTTGTGCCTCCGTTCTCAAATCTCCAATATCACGGGCATAATCAGCGGCCTGCGTTGGGTTTGGCGGGAGATGTAGCGCTTCAGGTCGGTTCGGATTTTTTCTTTGATTACGCCGTAGTCGGCTTTCTCTTCGGCGCTGGAGGCATCGAGAGTCTCGATGACGATCTGTCTTGCGCGCTCGATCACTCCGTTTTCGCCGGGGTTGAAGCCGCGGGTTACGATTTCGGGTGAGGCTTCCACTTTTCCAGTTAGCTTGCTGATCGCGATGATCGGCATGACGAAGCCGTCTTCGCTCAGGTGACGGCGGTCTTTAATGACCAAGTCCTCGACGACATCCGTGCGCGAGCCGGAGTCAATGCAAACGCGGCCGACGTTCACTCGTCCGGCTTTGCGCGCGCCGAGTTCGTTGATCTCGAGAACGTCTCCGCTTTCGATTAGCATGACGTTGCCGACGGCGCTGCGCATGGTTCCGGCAAGTTCGGCGTGGAGTTTGAGCTGGCGGTACTCGCCGTGGATGGGAATGAAATACTTTGGCCGAACGAGGTTGATGATGAGCTTCAGCTCTTCCTGGCTGGCATGTCCGCTGACGTGTACCGGCGGGTAAGAGCCATCGTCGTAGACCACGAACGCCTCGCGCCGGAAGAGATGGTCAATCATGCGGTAAATGGCCTTCTCGTTGCCCGGGATGATGCGCGAGGAAAGCACGACCGTGTCCCCCTTTTCGATCTTGGCGTGCTTGTGGTTATCGACAGCCGCACGAGAAAGTGCGGACATCGGCTCGCCCTGCGTGCCGCTAATCATCACGCACACTTTTTCAGGCGGGAAATTCTTCATCTCGCCGGGATGGATGAGCAGGCCCTCGGGAATCTCGATGTAGCCGAGGTCTTCGGCGATTTCCGCCGAACTGTTCATGGAGCGGCCGATGAAGCAGACTTTGCGGCCATGCTCCCATGCCATATCGACCGCGAGCTTCATGCGATGAATGGACGAAGAAAAGCAGGAGATGAACAGGCGGCGCTGGGTGCGGACGAAGATCTCTTCAAACTTGCGATGAACGGCGCGTTCGCTGGGCGTGTAACCCTTGCGCTCCACGTTGGTCGAATCCTGTAGCAGGGCGAGCACGCCTTGTTTGCCGTATTCGGCGAAGCTATGCAGGTCGAAGAGACGGTTGTCGGTGGGCGTGGGATCTACTTTGAAATCGCCGGTGTGGAGCACAACGCCGAGAGGCGTGTGAATTGCGAAAGCGACGCAATCGACCAGGCTGTGCGTGACCTGCAGCGGATGAATGGTGAAGGGACCGATCTTGAAGCGCTCCCCTGGGCGAATTTCGCGCAGGTCGGCGTTGTCGAGCAGTTGGTGTTCGTCGAGCTTGTCCTCCACATAGGCGAGCGTGAACTCTGTGCCCCAGACAGGCACGTTAAGTTCGCTGAGAACCCAGGGCAGCGCGCCGATGTGGTCTTCGTGGCCGTGTGTGAGAAGAATGGCGCGGACGTGCTGCCGATTTTCGAGGAGATAAGAAATGTCGGGAACAACGATGTCCACGCCCAGGAGCTCGGTTTCGGGGAACATCAGGCCGGCATCGACAACGATGATGTCGTCTCCCCAGCGGATAGCCATGCAGTTCATGCCGAACTGGCCCATCCCGCCGAGCGGAATTATATGAAGTTTTCCTTTTGACATTTGAACAGATGATGCTAGCACAGTGCTGGGGCCTCGATGGCTTTGGGAGCGGTACGGATTGCGGAGTTTAGTAGCTGCGGGGCCGGCGGGAATGAGCGCAGTACCCTGATACACTGCACGCAGAATGCCGGAGAGCGAAAAGAAATCCTGGCTGCGGCGGCGGGCTGAAGGCGCGATTCGCAAAGGGCTAACGCGCGCCTATGAGACGGTGCGTGTGGATCCGGAACGGTTCCTGTTTCAGCTGCGCGCCGCCTACGGTCTGCCGATTATTACCTTCGATGGCGTTTATTCGGTTGAGATGTCAAGGCTCGACGATGTCGCCGAGTCGGTGATTCGCAGCGGCATGAAGCTGGCAGCAGCCGAGGGGGCGGGACTTGGATTGGGAGGCATTATCACGATCATGCCGGATCTGGGGATTCTGTCGGCAATCACGATGCGGACGATCCAGAAGCTCAGCCTGATTTACGGCTTCGAGATGAATACGGACGATGAGGTTGCCGAACTCTGGATCGCGGCGGCGAGCGCTGCGGGAGTCGACATCAGCCGCGAATTGCTGGAAAAGGAAGTGGTCAACCGGTTCGTGCCGAAAGTGATTCAACGCATTGCGGCGCGAGCCAGCGCCGAGGTGGTCGAGAAATGGGCCGGACGATTGATTCCGATTACGAGTTCGGCGATCGGCGGCGTACTGAACTATTATTTTGTGCGCGCTTGGGGACAGCGCGCGTTGGCGCATTTCCGGAAAAGACATATGGAAGCGCGAGCGCGGCTCGCGAGGGAGCAGGGGCAACTTCCGGGCGCGGCTTCCTCTGCGCGTTTGCTATAAGTCCGCGAGTCGCAAACTCAAGGGGATCACTCGTCTACCTTAGCCAGTCTTCCAGTTCCACGCCGCGGTCGGTTTTTTCGTCGCGATACTTTACGATGACGGGTGTGTAGAGCGACAGGTTCCATTCATCCGATTTGCCTTTGCCCTTAGCGACAGCTCTGATCCGGGCACGACCACCGCGTTTTCTGGGACCTCCAGCGGGTGCTCGGACGTTGCCCGATAGACTTCGCCGCGGACCAGATCGTAGAGCGGTGTGGAACGCGTCAGGATGGTTCCTGCTCCCAAGACGGCGCGGGAGCGCACCAGCGTGCCTTCGTAGACTCCGCAGTTGCCGCCGACTAGAACATCGTCCTCGATGATGACAGGGGCGGCGTTGACCGGCTCGAGCACGCCTCCAATTTGCGCGGCGGCGCTGAGATGAACTCGCTTACCGACTTGTGCACAAGACCCCACCAGAGCGTGCGAATCGATCATCGCACCCTCGTCGACATAGGCGCCCACGTTGATGAACATGGGTGGCATGCAGATGACGGAGGGCGCGACGTAAGCGCCTTCACGGATGGACGAGCCCCCGGGAACAAGGCGCACACGGTCGGCGAGCGTGAGGCGGCGGGCAGGGAAGGTGTCTTTGTCAATAAATGTGAGGACCTCACCGTCGGACATTTCCTTGAGTTCGCCGAGCCGGAAACCTAGCAGAATGCCTTGTTTGACCCAGGGGTTGACGATCCAGCGCGTTTGTCCGTCGGGCGCGGCCACTTTTTCGGCAGCGCGAATTTCCCCGCGGGTCAGGCGGGCGCGAAAGACGGCAAAAATGCGGCGCGCCGACTCGATATCGGAGATGGCCTCGCGCACAGCGAGCGCCTCGATTGCGGACTTCAATTCAGCTGGTTGTTGGGACATGAAAACTCACTATCACTCGGCACGCAAACACGAAAGCCAATAGCTAACAGCTAGTAGCTGTCTTTCTACGCTACACACTTGCATTCGCTGCGGATCAGAACCCCGGTATCTGGTGCGTCGCCTCGCGAGCTTCCGACATTGGTATGGGGCCATGCCAGCGGGAATGATCGGATCGTGGCCGGTGGGCCGGCCCTTGCCGGATTGCATTGTCCGCAGGACGAACGGTGCACGATCAACTTGTGCGGGCCGGCAGCCAGTTCTCGTAAATAAAGAATTCGACCGGTCGCCGTGCGGCCCGGCGGGTCGCTCAATCAATCCGCATCAGTGGCGATCTTCTGTAATTTCGAACGAGTATCGCGGCGCATGGGAAGCAGCGGCAGGCGATAGATCTCCTCGATCTTGCCCATCATCGCCAGAACCGCCTTCACCGGCAGCGGATTCGACTCGATGAAGTTGGCCTGCATCAGTGGCAGATATTTGCGATGGAACGCGCGCGCGGTGTTCCAATCGTTATTGAGCGCGGCGCGCGTCATCTCCGCCATCTCATGCGGGAATTTCGTTCGAGGCGACCGAGACAATTCCGACTCCGCCGAGCGCGATCACCGGCAGCGTGATGGCGTCGTCGCCGGAGAAAACCAGAAAGTGTTCGGGAACGGCGTTGCACACTTCGGCGATCTGCGACATGTTGCCGCTGGCTTCTTTCACGCCAGCGATGATTGGGAACTTCGCGCCAGGCGGCCGAGGGTTGCGGGTTCGATGTTGGCGCAGGTGCGCCCGGGAACGTTGTAGAGAATGATCGGCTTGTCGACGGCTTCGGCGATGGCCGAAAATGCCGGTACTGGCCTTCCTGCGTGGGCTTGTTGTAGTAGGGCGAAGCGGTAAGAATCGCGTCGACACCGGGCGCGGGCAGCAACTTCTTTCGCTTTCGCCACGGCATCCTGCGTTGAGTTGGAGGTTGCGCCGGCCATGATGGGAACGCGTCCGGCAGCGACTTCGATGGTCACGTCGATCACGTGCAGCCACTCGTCGTGCGTGAGCGTGGGCGTTTCGCCGGTGGTGCCGCAGGGAACCAGAAAATCGATACCCGATTCGATCTGCCATGCGACTAGATTGCGAAGCGCAGTTTCGTCGATCAGCGCCGTCGGGAGTGAACGGCGTCACCAGCGCAGTACCACATCCTCGGAGTTGCATGGGTTTAGGATAACGCCAAATGAGCGGCGGTGCATTTGCGTCATTGATGCCGGGCCGAAGGAAACGAGTGCAGACCAGCGCGAGCTATGCAGAGTAATCGGGACGGACCAGTACATCATCCCCGCGGGCGAGGGCGCCCGCGCCACACTTACAGTTCGCGCCAAATGTTGCGGAAATCGTAGAAGCCGGATCTGCCGACCAGCCATTCGGCGGCGCGGACTGCGCCTTCGGCGAATCCGCGGCGAGATTTGGCGTCGTGGCAGAGATAGATGCGGTCGGTCGGGGAGTTGAAAACGACTTCGTGCATGCCGACGACGTCGCCTTCGCGGAACGAAACAATTTCGATGTCCTGTTCCTGGCCGCTGGATTGCCGAATCAGCTCTTGAATCGTGATAGCCGTTCCAGAGGGCGCGTCTTTCTTCTGTGCGTGATGGCGCTCGAAAATCTGGTCCGTAGTAGTCGTAGTTGAGCGCCGCGCCGGCGGTACGTGCAATTTCAAAAAACAGATTCACTCCGATGGAAAAATTCGAGCCGTAAAGGAAGCCGGTATTTGCAGACGCACAAGTTCGCGCAGATTCGAGGCAGTTGGTCGTACCAGCCGGTGGTGCCGACGACCATGGCCTTGCCGGCATGTATGCAAGCTTCGGCATTCGGGATAACAGCCGTGGGCGTGGTGAAGTCGATGACGGCGTTGAAGGGGGCGAGAAAATCTCGCGTGAGCGCGCGGGAGTTGAGTTTTCGTGCGCACTCAGCGTTTGGACGTGATGACGTCGTTCGCGCGCCACGTCAGCGACGAGCGAACCGGTTTTGCCACAGCCGAGGATCAGGAGATTCATAGGAAACTTTAACCGCCGAGACGCGGCGTGGCCGAGAAATCCGAGGTTTTATTGTTTACCAGTGTGTTTCGGGGCGAACCCGGCGTCTACGGCGGTGAAAAGGTTACGCGAAGACTTCCGGGTCCGCTTCGGCGAAGAATGCTTCGTGCAGGCGGCGGACGACGTCGGAGGCGTCGTCTTCTTCGATGACAAAGGTCAGTTAATTTCAGAGGCGCCCTGCGAGATCATGCGAATCTTTACGTTCTCGAGCAGCGAAAAAACCTTGGCGGCGATGCCCGCCGTATCGCGAAGTCTCGCCCACCAGACAGACGATGGCCTTGCGTCCCTCGTATTTCACATCGGCAAGCTTGGCGAGATCGGCGGCGAGCGCCGGAATGGCTTCATTGGTTTCGGCGGTGAGGGAAACGCTGACCTCGGAGGTCGAGACCACATCCACGGCGATGCCGTGCTGATCGAAGAGTTCGAAAATCGATTTCAGGTATCCGTGAACAAGCAGGCGGCGGGGAGCGGCAATTTCGACAAGGGTGATCTTCTTCTTGAGCGCGATCGCCTTAAATATGTTCGTGCAGCGCGGTGCGCGGGCGATGATCTTGGTGCCTTCGCAGTTTGGGTTGTGCGAGTTGAGAACATATACGGGAATGTTTTGCTGGACTGCGGGCAGCACAGTGGCCGGGTGCAGAACCTTGGCGCCGAAATAGGCAAGTTCGGCAGCTTCCTCGAAACTGATGACCTTGATGCGGCGGGCGCCGGGCAAAGGCGCGGGTCGGTGGTCATCATGCCATCGACGTCGGTCCAGATTTCGATGCGCTGGGCATTGAGGCCGGCGCCGAAAATGGCGGCGGAATAATCGGATCCGCCGCGCCCGATGGTGGTGGTGACGCCGGCGCGATTGGCTCCGATGAAGCCTCCCATGACCGGCACTCTGCCTTCTTCGATAAGCGGAGCGACCTTCTTGCGCAGGCGCTCGTTTGTTTCCTCAAACTGCGGCACGGCACGCATGAACTGGCTATCGGTCAGCAGGATATGACGGGAGTCGACATGGATCCCATCGTTGACGTGCTGCCAAACGTGGCTGTACCAATCCCTCGCCGCTACACTGAAAAGAAACCACGAAAATTGTAAATGTGATGGATTACACGACGGCACCAAGAAGCTCTGCTCATTTTTGCAGTCTCGTTCACATTGTGGTGGGGAGCTCGGTAAAGAAGCAGTGCCGAGAAGCTTGTGAGCGTAGGCGTGTCTTCGTGAGTGCGCGCCATCTCTCTAGCAGCGCTTTGCATCACCGCGCCCCGCTTCTAGCTTCGCCCACTGCAGAGTTCAGAACAGCAGGAGAGTTGTACCAGTAGAGGACATAACAC
>CAWDPB010000030.1:0-21932 GCA_963804075.1 uncultured Acidobacteriaceae bacterium
CAAAGTCGCCGACCGACTGGCGCCTTCGTTTTCCTCCCTGGTACCACTCGATGTGGTAGTGCCCTTCGGGGTGGTGCTCATCGCGACCGGAGACCCAGACATGGTCGCGCACCATCTTGCCGTTCCTTTCGACCACAGCTGCGAACGGCCATCTCTTGCCTATTTTGATTCTCTTAATGACGTTGACGCGGCCGGCATACTGTCTTGTCCTTCCCATCTCCTCAGCTCCTTCGCCGAGGGACATGTAGCATGGACCGCGAACTAGGTCAAAAGAGGGGAAACGGACAGCACGATGGACAGCATGGGAGGTACATGTATGAAAAGAAAGGGATCTGGTTAGAAGGCAGCGTTCTAACCAACTGAACTACGTCCCCACTTGCTTTTCATACGGTTAGGGTCAAACCCGCATGGTTACTGTCTATTCTTGCTGTCAACCGTTTCGCCTGCTTCAATCCGTTCCACCCGAATATAACCAGTCTTGGACGTGTGAAAGACCGTCAAAAACCGTCCGCAGGCTATCGCGACGCCGAGCATCTGTCCATGCTCTGTGCTGAATTGTAGCAGACCGAATTCAGATCAGTACAGGCGCAGCCTCAGAATCTCTAGCAGACGACCATGTAGTCCACCAGTGTACCCCTATAGAACTGGACACCGAAGTTTGGATGGGCTTGGGGCCACCGCCAGGAGGCGAGAGTGTCGAGAAAGCCGAGAGTCCAGAGAACCCCCGAAGAGAAGTGGCAGATAGTGTTGGAAATCCTGAAGAGCGGCATCAAAGTCAATGCATGCTTTTACGTCAGAGCAATCGGCACTGACGCAGGTAACTAGCCCATGAACGACAATTCTCGCTCAGCGGCTCAGTTTCTGGCGTTGGCATGCGTCCACAATCTTGGTGGGATCGATCGCTTCCCGATCCACTTGTTCTTCGATGATTTTGCCGTCCTTGCCGATCAGAAAATTGATCCGTCTGGGGGCCTTATATTTGTCCACGTAAAGGCCGTACTGCCGGGTCACATCGCCACCCCAGTCGCTCAGCAACGGGAAAGTAACGCCGATTTGGTCGGCGAAGGCTTTGTTGGCAAAAGGGCTGTCCATGCTCACACCCAGAACCTGGGTGTCGGCTGCTTCCAGCTTTTGAAGATTCTGCTGGAAGGCCTTCATTTGTGCGGTTCAACCACCGGTGAAAGCAAAAATGTAAAAAGCGACAACCACGTTGCTCTTGCCGCGGTACTGGCTCAGGGAAACATCCTTGAGATTCGATCCATCGAAATATTGCAGTTTGAAGTCCGGCGCGACATCGCCCACCTTCAACTTCACCCCTGCGGGCTCCGCTTTACTGCTCTGCGCCCTGGCTAGCGGCCCGCCAACGGCGCCCGCGAGCAGGCAAAGCGCTAGAATTGCTACCCGATCCCTTCCCTTCATGGTTCACCCCCATCGATATTGTCTCAAGCCTACCCTGCGGGCAAAGCGCCGTCAAAGGCAAGTTATGGACAAAGTCAGACTAACCTTACTGGCGATAAATTTGTACAATGATCCGGGATCTTGTTGCCCCGGATGAGCCTCCGCACTCTTAACGACATTCTTTCGACTGTCTCGCAGCGCGAACGCGATCGCGTCATGCTGCAACGCGAAATTCTTGGTTGGGTGCCGATCTCTTCAAAAGAGCTCTATCGCGATGTCGTGGGCATAGCGCGGGCACTCCAGTCCTGGGGAATTGGCAAAGGGGACCGGGTCGCAATCCTCAGCGAGAACCGACCGGAGTGGACAATCACCGATTTCGCCGCATTGTCGCTGGGCGCAATCACAGTCCCCGTTTATTCCACGCAGACGGCCGATCAGACTTCCTTTATCCTCAACGACTCCGGGGCGCGGATTATCGCGGTCTCTACCAAGCATCAACTGGAGAAAGTGTTTACCATCCAACAGCACACGCCCATCGAGCGCGTCCTGGTGATGGATGCGGTCGAGACCGCACACGCGGTGCATATGCAGGGATTGATGCTACACGGGCCCATGACTCCCGACGCGGAGTTCGACGCGCGCGTGACCGCAGTTACCCCGGACGATCTGGCAACGATCATCTACACCTCAGGTACGACTGGAACCCCCAAAGGAGCCATGCTGACTCACGGCAACATGGCGTCCAACGTCGCGTGTTCGCTGGCTGGATTTGACCTTGGGGGGGAAGGCGATGTCAGCGTCTCGTTTCTTCCCTTGTCGCACGTCACCGCTCGACACGTGGATTTTGCTCTCCTCTATCGCGGTGTGACGCTGGCCTACTGCCCGGAAATCCCGCAACTCCCAAAAGTGCTGCGCGAGGTGCAGCCCAGCATTTTCGTGGGCGTGCCGCGGGTGTACGAAAAGATCCGCCAGCAGGTGATCCTCCAGGCATCGGGATTTCCAAAGGGTGCGATCTATCGCTGGGCGCTCGGCATCGGCCGCTCTCATCGCGAAGAGACTCTCCGGGGCATTCGGCCAAACACTCTCCCGTGGAAAATCGCAGATCGCCTTGTCTTTTCCAAAGTGCGCGCCGGCATGGGTGGCAAGGCCGAGGAATTTGTTTCCGGAGGCGCTCCGCTGGGACGCGAACTGGCGGAATGGTATGCCGACATCGGCATACAGATTCATGAGGGCTACGGCCTGACCGAGACTTCACCGGTCATTGCCGTCAACACACCGAGCGCCCACAAACTCGGTACCGTCGGCAAACCGCTCTCCAACGTTGAGGTGCGGATCGCCGAGGATGGTGAGCTTCTTGTGCGCGGGCCTTCTGTATTTAAGGGCTATTGGAATCGTCCGGATGAAACCCGCGACGCCTTTGTCGATGGCTGGTTCAAGACTGGCGATATCGGGAGCTTGGATGCGGAGGGTTTTCTTTCCATCACCGACCGCAAAAAGGATCTGATCAAAACTTCCGGCGGCAAATTCATCGCGCCCCAGCCGATCGAGAATTCGCTGAAACTCAACCCCTTGATTGGCACCGTGGTCATCCTTGGCGACACGCGCAAGTTCCCCGCGGCCCTGATCTCGCCACACTTCCCCGTTCTTGAGGACTGGGCGCGCGTCAACAAGATCAACTTTGGTTCTCGCGAGGAACTTGTCGCCAACCCCAAGGTGCAGGCGCTTTACGAAGGCATCGTCGAAGACGCGAACGCAAACCTTGCTCGATTCGAGAGGCTGAAACGCGTGCTCGTCATCGCGGAAGAATTTTCCGCTGCCGATGGCACCATGACGCATACCTTCAAAGTCCGACGGCGCGGCATTGAGGCGCGTTACAGCAAACTGATCGACGACATGTACGCCAAAGCGGAAGCAGAGCACCGCTAAGTCCTTCGGCTCATTTGAACCGGGCTGCCAACGATCAGGCGCCAGCCGTACAATAAGAGCATGACGGACTCATTGATCATTGCCGGCAAACCATTTCAGTCCCGCCTACTGGTTGGGACTGGCAAATACCGATCTTTTCAGGAAACCGCGCGCGCGCTCGAAGCCAGCGGCGCCGAGATCGTTACCGTGGCCGTCCGCCGCGTGAACCTGGACCGGAGTACGGAATCGCTTCTGGATTACATTGACCCGAAGAAGTATTTTCTGCTGCCCAATACCGCGGGCTGTTATACCGCCGATGAGACCATCCGCACCGCGCGTCTGGCGCGCGAAGCCGGACTTTCCGACTGGGTAAAGCTGGAAGTGATCGGCGACCAGGCGACGTTATATCCCGACGTGCAGGCTACTCTTGAAGCCACGCGGACGCTGGTGAAGGAAGGCTTCACGGTGCTGGCTTACACATCCGACGACATTGTCGTCGCCAAGCGCCTTGTGGATGCAGGAGCCTCGGCTGTGATGCCCTTGGGCGCTCCTATCGGCAGCGGGCTTGGCATTCAGAACACCGCCAATCTCAGAATTCTTCGCGAGATGATCACGGGCGTTCCGCTGATTGTCGATGCGGGAGTAGGAACCGCATCCGACGCGGCGATTGCGATGGAACTCGGCTACGATGCCGTGCTAATGAATACGGGAATCGCCGGCGCTCAGGAACCAGAACTGATGGCGCAGGCGATGAAGCATGCAGTGCTCGCAGGAAGGCAGGCATATCTGGCGGGGCGCATGCCGCGCAAACTTTATGCGACTGCTAGTTCTCCGCTGGAAGGCGTGGTGCGGTAGAGGGCCCGCACTGCTGACGCGAGCGAGAAGGGCGAGATTAGCGGTCGTTCTTTGCGCGGCCAGTCGCGGGTTTCGGGGGCGGTTCGGGCGCGACGAACACCACTTCTCCCTTGCGCGAATAATGCAGCTGCTCGCGGGCTTCCTTTTCAATCGCCGCCGTACTCGACTTGAGCTGCTTGATTCGCTCCACCTCAAGCGTGTTTTCCCTCTGGAGGCGATCAACCTCCGCCTGCAATGCATTCATCTCTGCACGCTTTCGCTCATACACGACCATTCCGTTTGCGCCAAATACCGCGTGCGCGAGGACGCCAACAATCAGCAATGCGGCAGCGACCGTACCTACAATTCGCCACTCGCGCACTAGCCACGACCAAGCCGGACGCGTCCGCTCTATCCATTGCGCCGCCAACTCCTCGGCTCGGGGAGCGTGACTCATGACCGCGCGCAGTCCATCCTCTGGACGCACAAGTATGCGTGCTCTCGACGCCGGTCCTAGTCGAAGATCCATGCTTTGGCTGCCGCGCTCAACTTCGTAAGATCTGCTTTGCTGCGCGCTTCGCTGTAAGCGCGCACTACAGGCTCCGTGCCCGAAAGCCGGTAGCACACCCACGATCCGTCGGCCAGGACGAGCTTGAGCCCGTCGGTCCGCACCACCTTGGCAACTTTGCTGCCACAAAATTCAGCCGGATCGAGGTGTAACTTTTCAGTAAACTTCTGTTTCACTTCCGGCGTCAAGCGGAAGTTCTCCCGCAACGGATAGAAGGAACCAACTTTGGCAAATATACCTTCGAGTTGTTTGCCCAGCGATGTGCCGCGACGAGCAACCATCTCGCAGCAAAGCAGTCCCGCGAGCACTCCATCTTTCTCCGGAACATGCTTGCGGATAGACAGACCCGCGCTTTCTTCTCCGCCAATCACGATCTTGTCCTGCTTGATGAGCTCGCCAATGTACTTGAACCCGACCGGCGTTTCATGAAGCTCGATCTTGTATTTTTCGGCCAGCGCGTTGATAAGGTTGGTGGTGGCGACGGATTTGCCGACGCCGTTCTTCCAACCGCGCGTCTCGACCAGATAATCGAAGAGCAGCGCGATGATGTAGTTGGGCTGAAGGAACGTCCCGTCCTCGTCGACGATACCGAAGCGATCAGCGTCTCCGTCGGTCGCGATTCCAATGCCTGCACCGGTTTCGCGCATCTTGTGGCGCAAGTCTTCCAGTAGATGATCGTCGGGCTCGGGCGCATGACCGCCGAAGAGAACGTCGCGGGTATCGTGCACGGTGCCGACATCAATGCCGGCTTCGCGGAGCAGCGCGTCGGAATAGCCGCGCGCCGATCCCCACATGGGGTCGAATGCTACCTTCACGCCGGACTTCTTGATCACGTCGAGATCGACGATCTCGCGCAGGCGGGAAAGATACATGCGGCGCGGGTCGATGGACTGGACATCGGATCGAGTTCGGGCCTTCGCCGCCCTTGGCGCTTGCGGATTCTGGTCGTAAGCCGCGATCTGCGCCTCGATGGCCTTCGTGACTTCAGGCAGCGCGGGTGCGCCGTCGGGCGTGGAGAACTTGATCCCGTTGTATTCGGGAGGATTGTGGGAAGCAGTGAAGTTGATCGCGCCATCGGCCTTTGACTGGATCACCGCATAGGAAATAGTGGGCGTGGGCGCAGGCTCCGCGATGACGAGTGGCGCGATTCCATAGCTCGCCAAAATGTCGGCGGCTGCCGCGCAGAAGCTTTCGCCCAAGAACCGCGGATCGCGCCCGACAATCACCTTGGCGCCACTCGGTTTCTGCGAAGATACATATCGTGCAATTCCATGCACCGCGCGATGTACATTGGCGAAGGTGAATTCTTCCGCCATGACCGCGCGCCATCCTGACGTACCGAATTTTATTTGGGTGGTCATTAGTATTGCCTCGTATTAGACAGGGCTTTGGGCTTTGGGCTTTGGGCTTTCGGCTTTGGACTTTCGGCTTTTGCTTCAACGGCATTGCAGAGTAGAGTTTGAAGGCAATACCATCGGCAGCGTAGAGCCCAACGCCCGATTCTATATGACTGACAAAACCATTGTGCTTAGCACGTGCGGCTCACTCGAAGAAGCGCAGAGCATTGCCCGAACGCTGGTTGAGCGGCAGTTAGCTGCGTGTGTCAACATCATTCCGCAGGTGCAGTCGATCTATCGCTGGCAAGGAGAAGTGGAATCGGCGACCGAATGCCTGCTCGTCATCAAATCAACGGCTGGTGCGTTTGAGCGTCTGCGCGATGCCCTGCGTGAGCTTCACTCGTACGGAGTGCCGGAATGCATTGAACTGACTATCAGCAATGGGAATGCTAGCTACCTCGATTGGATTGGCGAGTCGGTGCGCTGAGCGCCTTTACTCACGATTTTCTTCACTCTGACTTTCTTCACTCCGATTTTCTTCACTCCAGAGCAAGCGAGAATTTGGTAACCGAAGCCGGTGGAATCGTGCAGGTGACGAGTTCTCCCTTGATCTCCACACTTTGGTTCCGTGGGCCGACAATATCTCTTTCGGCAAACGAGTTGTGCGCGTGAATGTCGGAGTGAGTCAGCGTAGTTGCCGTCGCAGAGCGCACGCTCGCTCCCCGAACACCGATCTCCGTTTGACGCGATTCCTTGACGTGCGGATTGACCACGGTCAGCACCAATTCTTTATCGTGCAGCGAAGCTGATCCCTTGAGTCCCCAGAACGAAGCGGGTTTGCCATCACGGTCATAGGTAACAGTGGGGGCTGAAAAGATGGCGCGCAAGCCCTGGCCCCCCTGGTGCGCGGCATACATCTGAAATACGTGGCCCACCGGGGTCACGCAGAACTTGTCCTCATGCGCCAGGTAAAGGCTGTTCAAGCAATTGATCAACTGGGCGCAGGCGGCCATCGTGACTTTCTCGGGATGGCGATTGAAAGTATCGAGGGTCATCGCGCTGAACACGGCATCGCGCAATGTGGGTGTTTGCTCAATCTGGTCTCCCGCAGTCATTTCACTGCCGGGGCGATACCACGGGCCCCACTCATCAACCACAAGTTTGACCTCGTGCTCGGGATCGAATTCCCCCATAGCTTGCCAATGGCCATTAATCATGGACTCCATGCGGTCGCCTTCGCGCAGGATTTCGTACCAATCGACGGCGTCGAACTTGAGCGCATCCCCTCTTCCCTGATCCCAGTCCTGAGTCTTCCCACGGCTAATGTTCCAGGCATAAAAATGAAGCGCCCAGCCAAAAACGGAGTCCAGTTGGTCTTTCCCTTTGCGCGCAATTGCTTCAAAGAAACCACGCGTCCAACTCCAGTCGTCGGAATTGGGGCCGGATGCGACAAACGACAACTTTTTCTTGTTGTACTCAGGAAGCCAGGCCGTGTACTTGCGAAATTCCATGGCATATTCCTGTGGGGTGAAGTTGCCCCCGCATCCCCAAGCCTCGTTCCCCACGCCCCAGTAACGAACGCCGAACGGATCGGGATAGCCAGCCGCCGCGCGCAAGTCCGCCATCGTCGTGCTGCCTGCGGGAGAATTGCAGTATTCCACCCATCGGTAGAACGCTTCGGCGGGAAGGCTGCGAACATTGGCGGCAAGATAGGGCTGGCTTCCAATCAGTTTGCAGAATTGCATGAACTCATTCGTGCCGAACCGGTTCGAGTCATAGCGATGGCTATCGGGAGCGCGCTTGGCTCCTCCCCCGCCCAGAAGTTCGTGCGCCGGGGACGCTTATCGATTGGCCCAACGCCGTCGCGCCAGTCATAACTATCGGCGAAGCAGCCGCCCGGAAAGCGGACTATCGGAGGTTTGATCTTCTTCAATTCGTCGACCAGTTCTTTACGAATGCCATTCAGCGTTCGGAATCCTGGAGTTCGCGCCGACCCAAACCCCGTCGTAGATGACGCCGCTCAGGTTCTCCGTGAAATGGCCGTAGATATTGGGTGAGATGATGCCCAACGGCTCTCCCAACAGAACCTCGATCCGGGAATCGGACGTACTGGAACTCTGTCCGAATGCAAATGGCGAGTGTGCGGTGAAGAGCGCTCCGGCAGTTGCCACGGTGTTGCGGATGAAATCACGGCGCCTGATCATAGGGTCAACCTTTAGGCCTTTGCAGCTTGGCGTGCTCTTCCCTAAACCGTTTGCGAATTGGAGTCATCTTTCAAGATGCTAGATTGCTCCAAGGCTTGATCCAGATCGGCGATGATATCGTCCACATCTTCGATGCCGACGGAGATTCGTACCAAGCCATCGGTGATGCCGATCTTGCGGCGGCCTTCTTCGCCAACCGCGGCGTGGGTCATGGTAGCGGGATGCGAGATCAGCGTTTCCACTCCGCCCAGCGATTCGCCCAGCGAACAGACTCGCACCTTGCGCAGCATCTTGTTGGCGTTCGCGAGCGAGCCGGTTTCAAACGCAATCATCGCTCCGAAGCCGGACATCTGCCGCTTGGCCAGTTCGTGCTGCGGATGGTCCTTCAATCCCGGATAGAAAACCTTCAGCACCTTCTTATGATTCGCCAGGTAGTCCGCGACTTTGCGCCCGTTGCTGTCGTGCTGCAACATGCGCACCGCGAGCGTCTTCACGCCGCGCAAAATCAGCCAGCACTCGAACGGAGACAGGATTGCGCCTGCGGCCTTCTGCAGGAACGCCAGCTTCTCGGCCTGCTCGGCCTTCGTGCACACCACAACTCCGCCGATTCCATCGCTGTGGCCGTTGAGAAATTTTGTAGTCGAGTGGACCACCATGTCCGCGCCAAGTTCGATTGGGCGCTGAAAATAAGGCGACATAAAGGTGTTATCCACCACCACTTCCGCCCCGTGCTTATGGCTCAACTCGCTGATCGCGCGCAGATCGCACAGTTCCATCAAAGGATTGGTTGGCGTTTCCGCGAACACGAGCCGCGTGTTCTTCTGGAAAGCGCGCTCGACCGCCTTCAGGTCCGACATGTTTACGTAGGTAAACGTCAGGCCAAAATTCACCAGCACCTGATTGAACAGTCGCGGCGTTCCGCCGTACAGATTGTGTCCGGCAACGACGTGATCTCCGGCTTTGAGCGTGGTGACAACGGCATTAATCGCGGCCATGCCGCTGCCAAAGACCTTGGCAGCAACTCCGCCTTCGAGCGCCGCTAGATTCGTCTCCAGCCGATCGCGCGTGGGATTCGACACCCGCGAATATTCGTAGCCTTTGTGCTTTCCGATCTCTTCCTGAACGTAGGTGGAGGACGCGTAGATGGGAACGTTGACCGCGCCTGTTAGAGGATCAGGTTCTTGTCCGGCGTGAATCGCGCGTGTGGCGAAACCTTGTTTTGTGGGAGTCTGGCTTTTTGGCGGTCATTGTTTGGCGATCATTGTTCGGTGATCAGAATGAGTCCTCGGAATAGGAGAGTCCTAGCGAAGAGAATTTTTTTCGAAATGGGGCGAGATTACTACTTGGTTACCCCCCCCCTCCCCCGGTCTAATGAACTCAAAGACTTAGCGGCAGAAAAACGCTGAGTCTTTGAGGAATAAGGACTTGCACGTAAAGTATTTACAAATCAGAGACTTAGAGCACATTCTCTCCCGAGTTTGGCTTTCTACCCGACACCGTACAAGCTCATTCCCGCCCGCCATACGCCCCCCAAGCGCTAAAGCACAAGACTCTTTTAGCGACTTGGTGGCACCGACCGAGGTCGAGCCTTTCCCTTTCTCATGCTCTGGGCCGCGCTTCTTGCGCCGCCTGCTAAGGGAAAAGTTGTTGCAGAACAGTCTTTCGATTGCTCCAGGTTTCATTCTAGCAGCCGGTGTCAAGCGGGTGTTGAGGGTCCGTTGGCGAGCGAAGCCGCCTTTGCTTACCTCACTTCATTTCCGCTTCCAGTCGGAAAAATAGGAGCCATTGAGTTCATACATGACCAATTCTTCGCTGTTGCGCGAAAGCACGGTGTGGTTCTTTACGGCTCCCTCAAAGATGTTCTGCAAAAAGTAATAAGCCTTACCGGCCTCCAATCGGATGTCGAAACCATTCGCGTTTACCGACTGGGAGACAAGGTGATACTCGCCCGGGTCGACATACGCAATGTTGTAGGTACCCTCCTGATTGACCGCTATTACCCGGTCGTTGGCGTGCAGCTTGAATTGATTGCCGAACGCCGGGTCGGAGTTGGCACGGCGCGGGCATACTACAACAACCGTTGCCTTATCTGGCTTCAGCTCGGGAAGCGGGTGGTTCTCCCAATCGACTCGCATTGCGTGTTTGGACTTCAAATCGGCAAGCTTCGCGGGATCCACGGGTTCTCCCTGCTCTTCAAACGTGGGTATAACAAACCTGGGACCGAAAAGGGCTTTGGCCCTGGCAATAGCCGCGTCCGATGAGTCTTTGGGTATTTTCAGCAAAGCAAATTCGTTGTGGTTACCGCTTTTGTACTCGAGATAGAGCCAGTAGTCTTGCATGTGTTCGAGTTGAAGGGCGGACCGAGCAGCCACGCCCGTTAAGCCCAGCACCAAAAGCCCCGCGGTCAGCTTATCCTCACGCATGTGGGTCGTGGTCTCAAACTGCGCCTTGATCACGTCGTCATAACTCACGTCCAAGCGGTCCTTTTTCCCGGCAGCGAAGGTAAGTCTCCGCGCGGCATCGTCGAAGGTCAGAACGCCTGATTTGTCTATCAGAATGCGGCTCTTGGAACTTTCCGGGCGATGGATCTTCACATGGAAGGTTGTTGCGTCCGTCGCAAAAGACAGCGTGGACACGAGTAAGAAAAGGAGCAACCAACTGAGTCTGGACAATCCTTCCTCTCGGGCCTTTGGCCACAAGCATTCTAAACCGGAGTTTTCTCTGTTGGTAGCTTGGCTCCGTTAAATTCCTTAGTCAACGCAGGTGTCAGCGTGGGGATGTTTCGCCTGCGATCGAGCTTCGCTTCCACGAAGCTCAATCCTCGCTCAACATGACAGGATTCGTGGAATGGTGAGTTACATCCCACCTTCGAAGATTTTCTTGGAGAGATAGCGCTCGGCGGAGTCGGGAATCATGGTTACGACGCGCTTCCCCGCTCCGAGGCGCTTGGCGATTTCCACGGCTGCGTACACATTCGCGCCGGAGCTTGATCCGCCGAGGACGCCTTCGCGGGCGGCTAGTTCCTTCACCATCCCAAAGGCTTGATCGTCGGTTACGAGAAAGACTTCATCGCAAACTGCGCGGTCAAAGTTTCCGGGAATAAAGCTGTTGCCGATTCCCTCGACCTTATGTGGACCAGCCTTACCTCCACCGAGAACCGACCCTTGGGTTTCGACAGCCACGGCATGAACCTTTGCGATGCGTTCTTTCAAGAAGCGGGCAATGCCGCTGAATGTGCCGGCTGTGCCGCAGCCGATTGTGATGGCGTCCACGCGACCGTCCATCTGCTCAAAGATTTCGCGGGCGGTGGTTTCGTAGTGGAAATCTGTGTTGGCGGGATTATCGAACTGAGCGCATAGAAAAGCGGAAGGATCGGATGCGGCGAGGTCGCGGGCGCGGCTGATTGCTCCCGGCATGCCTTCGGAATCTGGTGTGCGAGTGACTTCGGCACCGAAGGCGCGCATGATGATGACTTTTTCTTCGGAAAACTTCTCCGGCACAAACAGGCGCACCTTGTAGCCGCGGTTCACGCCGATCAGCGCCAAGCCAATCCCTGTGTTGCCCGCTGTCGCTTCCACGATGGTCCCACCGGGCTTGAGTTTACCGTGGCGTTCAGCTTCGGCAATCAAGCCGATGGCGGCGCGATCTTTCACGCTGCCTCCGGGATTGAGGTACTCGAGCTTGGCGAAGATGTCAGCCGATCCCGCAGGAGCCAGCCTCTTCAGTTGCAGCATTGGGGTTTCGCCAACGAGTTGGGTAATGTCGTCGCTGACGCGCAGGCGGGAATTGGTAGTCAGGATGGGCACACTACAGGGTATGAAAAGAAAGGGAGGGCGTCAATTCGGCGGGGGGGTTACTGTGGTGTCAGTTTAATTTTCCGCAGGTTGGGTCATTGAAGCGGCGCTGGATCAACCGGAACTATGTTGAATTTGCCATTCGCGTTGTTCACGGAAACCAAACTGCCCTCATCGATTCTCAGCATACCTGAGAGCCATTCTGGAATCGTGATTCTCAGATACTCGCCTTGGATTTCCGAGATGCCTCTAGAACATTCAATAAATTGATCGCCGCCCGCTTCGAGAGGGATCATGATCGTGAGCTTCCCTTCTATCTTCTCGATTGGTCCCTGCAGCGAAGTTACCTCGTTCATTGTTTATTCTCCTAGTGCTTTCAGGATAAGCCCCGGTGTCAACTTTCTTTATCGCTGAGGCTTGACACTACCGGCGATCGAGACGGTCAGGCCGATTCTTGATCAGGGGCTATTGGCTGCCGCCCGCGGGCTCCCCGCCGGCGTAGTAGCCGCTCTTGGTGCGGACGGTGAGCTTGCTGCGGTCTGGCGACTTGGCTTCCACTTTCACTTCGCGATAGCCGCCCTGCGTCTTTGGCGTGGACGGTTTATATCCGATGGTGTATTGGCTGCGAATATCGTGCGCGATGGTGCGGGTGATGGCATCGACCTCGTCAAGCGTTTTGGGTAGAAAAGCGATGCCGCCGGTTCTTTCAGACATTATCTGAAGCGCCCGCTTCGCGTGTTTGGAGTGATCCTCGAGAATGCCGATAGCGTAGACGGTTGGACCGTTCTCCATCTGCAAATGCTTCACCGCCTGCTCGAGCGTTTCGCTGCTTTCGTTGTCGTCGCCGTCGGTGACCACGAAAATGACCTTCTTTTCGAGCTTCGCGCTTTCTTTTAAATGTGTGGCGGACGCGACCACGGCATCGTAGAGCGCGGTGCCGCCGCGCGCCTCGATCTTCTCCAGTCCCTCTTTGAGCTTGTTGATGTTGGAAGTGAAATCCTGGTCAAGGTAGTACTCGTCGTTGAAGTTGACGACGCAAACCTCGTCATTGGGATTGGAGGCGCGCACCAGATTCAACGCGGCAGCATTCACCTTGTCGCGTTTTTCGCGCATAGACCCCGAATTGTCGATGACGATGCACATCGCGACTGGAATATCCTCATGGCGGAATGAGGTGATGACCTGCGGATGGCCATCCTCGAAAACAGTGAAGCTGCCTTTGTCGAGATTGGTGACAATGTGCTGCTTGTTGTCGATGACGGTGGCGTGCAGGACAACCTCTTCCACCGCTTTCTTGAAGACAAACACACCGCTGCTGTCGCTGGACTCCGGGGCTTGCGCGGCATTCTGCTGCGAGGTGGCTTGATTTTTCTCCGCAGCTGTTGATGGGGAGCCGGCCGGCGGAGCGGGCATGGTTGCAGATGCGGCGGCAGCCGAGTTCGAACTGGAAGGAGCCGACGGAGTGGAACCACCGGTTTGAGCAGTCGCGAAACAACAGGTAATCAGGAGCAGAAACAGGAGCAGAAAAGCGTCATTCCGTCGGCGCATAGTAACCCGTCTTCGCATAAACCCGGAGCGGCGGCAATCCCTTCGGAGGAGTCAACTTTACTTTAATCTTACGCCATTTGCCGTCATGGACCGGGTTCTTAGGACGGTACCCAAGTACATATTGGTTGCGCAACTCAATTCCTATCTTTGCGGAAACGTCGGCCAGATCGTTCGGGTTATCGATGGTAAAAGCGCGACCGCCGGTCAATTCCGTTACATCGCTGAGCAGGGCGGGACCGAGGCGCTCTTCCTCGGTGGGGAAGTAGTGATCGTAAATGCCGATGGCATAGATCAGCACATCGGCTTCTTTCACCATCGAACGAATCTCGCCTTCGGTATAGCGGCTGTGGTTGTCGCCGCCATCGGAAATAATCAGAAGCGCTTTCTTCGGATACTTCGCCTGCCGCATTTTGGTCACGCCGAGATAAATCGCGTCCAGCAGCGCGGTGCGGCCTTTGGGAATGGTATAGATCAGCTTGCCCTGGATGTCATCAACTGAACTAGTGAAGTCGGAAATCTCCTCGGGCTTGTCGGCAAAGGTGATCATGAAAAATTCGTCTTGCGGATTGGCGGTCTTGAAGAATTCGATCACCGCATCGCGGGCGCGGTCGATCTTGCTGCCCATGCTGCCGCTCATGTCGAAAATCACGCCGAGCGAAACCGGCGCATCCTCGCTGGAGAAGGTTTTGATTTCCTGCGCTTCCCTGCCTTCGAAAAGATTGAAATTCTCACGGTCCAGGCCGGTGACGAGCCGGTTCATGGGATCGGTGATGGTGACCGGCACCAGGACCAGATTCACATCGACTTTGTAGGGCTTAGTATGCGTGCGCAGGGCGGGATCGCCTTGTGGCTCCGCGGGAGGCGGGGGTTGAATCCTGGGCCGAATGTGGACGTCTTCGGTTGAATTCTGGGCAAATGAATCTTGCGCAAATACGGGGAGCGCGCAGCAGGCAGACAGGGTCAAAAGAACGACGGAACAAACCAGCCAAGCCGAGAACCGTTTGCCGCACAGCATAGGGCCTACCGACAGTGCGAATACGCGCCTGGAAGGTCGAGCCGCCCCCACAAGGCAGGCTCAACAGCCTCTCTCAGCGGATACTAGCACACCGGCAAAGAAGAGTTGAGCGCTTTTTTCGCGCTGCCGGGCTGAGATTCGGATTCTGTGAAAGCGGTTGTCCGGCTGGCAAATGAGCGGATCCTCCGGGCGCGAGCGCATTGCTACGGATCTGATGGCGATTAAAGGTTTTGCTGACACCAATTCTGGAGGACGAACAGCGACCAGGGGCGCGACCACGACGTCTGGCCGGCGAGAAAGCGATTCCAAACCGCTGAAACGGCGCGCGGGTTGAGGTTTGAGGGCGGCCAAGTCCGCTCCTGCAAGGTTCGTTCGATCAGAGGCTTAAGATCGGCGCGCATCCAGCGTTCCCAGGGCAAGGTGAAACCCACCTTTGTGCGATTGACAATTTCGCGGGGAAGTTCGACGCCGAGGTTCCTCAGGAGCAGGCTTTTTGGCGACGGGCCCTGCAATTTGAGGCGCCCGGAGATGGAGAAACACGCCCTGACCAGCGCTTCGTCGAGAAAAGGAACGCGGAGTTCCAGACCATGGGCCATGCTCATGCAATCGGAATCGCGCAGAAGCGTGTTGCGCATGTAGCAGGTGGTTTCGAGCCACGAAACACGGTTGACCGGGTCAAGGGATGCGCACTCCGCCAGAGCAGCTTGTTCTGAATTGGCCAGCTCGCATTCGGCGAGTTCAGTATTTTTCGCGAATAGCATGTTGCGCTCGTTTGGAGTGAAAAGAGAGCGCATCAGGAAATACGGATGCGATTGTTCGCGCTCCGCGAGCGAGGAAAGTTTTCGAATGCGGTCGCTTCTTTCCGCGAGAAACGCGACTGACGCGGCAACTGGCTTGCGCAGCGCCGGCGGCAATTTCACGAAACGGGATGCGGCTTTCTCCATTTGTGGCACGCGGCGGAAATTCGAATAACCGGCGAACATTTCGTCGGCACCCAGACCGCTCAGGGCCACTTTGAGCCCCTCGGAGCGGGCTTTGGAAGAAATCATCCAGGTGTTGACTCCGTCGATCGTGGGCTGATCCATGGCACTGAGAGCCTCGGGCAGAGTGGCAAGCACGTCTTGCTGCGAGACCATGATCTCGTGATGATCGGTTACGAAACGAGTGGCGACGGCACGGGAGTGGGCGGCTTCATTGAATTCTTCTTCGCGAAAGACGACGGAAAAAGTCTTGGCACAAATGCCGGCCTGGCTCATCAATGCTACGAGGCTGCTTGAATCAATGCCTCCGGACAGGAAGACGCCAACGGGAACATCGCTGACGAGGTGCGAGAGTACGGCATTGCGGAGAATGTCGGGGAGGGCTTGCACCGCAGCTTCGGGATTTTGGCTGGCGGAATCGTGGTTGGTTTGATTCTCGGCCGGCGCGACGAGTGGAGGAGAAAATCTGCGCGCTTCAATGTGGCCGCTCGCCAACGAAACAACATGACCAGGGGGGACAGCGGAGATCCCTTCAATAATCGTGCGTGGTTCGTAGACGGAGCCGAATGCCAGAAAGCTGTAGAGGCCGTGGGGATCGAGCTGGCGCGGAACAAGGCCTGTCCGCAGGAGCGTCCGGACTTCGGAAGCGAAAAGAAACTTGTCGCCAGAATGAAAGTAATACAGCGGCTTGATGCCCAGGGAATCGCGAACGAGGAGCAGGCGTTGGCTCTGGGCATCCCAGAGCGCAAAGGCAAACATCCCTTGCAGGCGGCGGAACGAGTCTTTTCCCCAGATGCAGTAGGCGGCGAGGATCACCTCGGTATCGGAATGACTTTCGAAGCGTTCGCCGGATGATTCGAGCTGAGCGCGAAGTTCGCGGAAGTTGTAGATCTCTCCGTTGAAGACGATCCAGTTGCCGGTGACGGGATCGCGCATGGGTTGATGGCCGAGCGGCGAGAGATCAATGATAGAGAGGCGCGTGTGAGTAAGGCCGAGTTCCCCGCCGGACGCGATAGGAATGATGGTAGTGCCGGAATCGTCGGGGCCGCGATGACGCAGAGATTGCAAGGCGGCGGCGAGAGTTTCCTGCTGCACGCGGCTGGACGCGAGAATGCCGAAGATTCCACACATGGAGGACGGGAGTTCTGATCTGCTATCTTTTCACTTGATGTCCGAAGAACAGAGCATAAACCACGGAGGGCACGGAGGACACCGAGACTGAGTAGGAGTGTCCGGTTGATGGCTCGCGAAAACAATATCAACCTCAGTGGCTAAAGCCGCCATCGAATGGGCTGGGTTATCGCAGCGGTGAACCGCTGCGCCACCCAAAGCCAACCGTATGGGCGATTCCCTCTGCTAGACGCTGAGCGGTGTCGATTTCCTAATGCCACCCTCGCACCGACGACTCTTACTTAAACGCCTCGACGTATAGCGAGTGCGGCAGGTCGCGAGAATCGCCGGGTTCGTAGGGAGGAACGTTGCTTCCATAGAGGCGGCTGTTCCCTTCCGACAATTTTTCCACGGCACGGAAGCCGGCTTTTTGGAGCACCTCGTCGAGACAGGTAAAGTCGAAGGCAGTGCGGTGCTGTCCATCGCAGAAGATGAAATTCGAGAAGCGTCCGCCGAGGGAATTGAAGGCGCGGGGAAAGGATGGATCAAACCAATCGCTGCGGTTCTGACTATAGGCCTGGATGGCGCTTTCGAGGTTGGGCACGATCAGGCGGATGCCGCCGCCGGGCTTCAGGACGCGGTGGCAATCATCGAGCAGCCGAGTCAGTTCGTCGGGATAAAAATGCTCGAACATGTGGGTGGAATAAATCGAATCGACAGAATTTGCACGAAACGGAAGGCCGTGGCGAACGTCGAGCCACATGTCGATTTTGTTGAACGGATTGCCGTCGATGTTCACGAAATCATTCAGATATTTTGGGCCGCAACCCAAATGGAGGTGAGTGGCACTACGAGAGCGGCGGGAGAGAATGTAACGGCGAAGCAGGTAGTTGGGAAACGTGACCTGGGCGATGCCCCAGAAGGCGAGGTCTTTCACGCGCTGATGAAGCAAGGCATTCCTCCCTTTCCTCCGAGGGCGTGGTGCGATTATAGTGCAGCGCAAATTGCCGGAGGTTTGCGGGGCGCGGCGGTCTTTTCGCCGGCCGCTCTTTTCTATTTACTCAGCATGTTTTTTAGCTGTTTCCGCCTTTTTGCCCACAGGAGATCGACCAGGCCGGAGTACATGAACTTGTATTCGGCGGGGGAATATCGCGACTCGATTTCCTTGCGCCAGAGCAAATGCGGAGAATCGGTGACAGGATCGAACAGTTCCGGGACACGGGGAAAAACAGAAACGATGAGATTGTTTGACGGCTTCCCACGCGGCGCAATCGATCGCGTCCCAGGCGTAGGGCCAAGCAAACGCATCGGCGGGTTTTCCCGTCCAGAGCGCGATTTGCTCGGCGCTGTTGCGGATCTCACGCTGCAAGTCAGGAGCGGCAGTTCCGGCAAGACGAGTATGCGAGAACGTGTGGCTTCCGACCCAATGCCCGCGGCGAACCAGATCGGCGAGTTGGGGAGGCGTCATCGGCTTCCAGATTTCGTCTTCCTGCGTATTGGCAGGTTGGAATTCTGCGGGATTGGCGGCGACACAATGGACGTTGCGTATATCGATTTTGGAATAGTAGTAATCTTTCGCGGCGTCCCCTAGCAACCCGATGAACTCCGGCACCACAAAAAATATGCCGCGCGCGTTCACCGATTCGAGGAGAGGCGCAGCGATCCGATAGTTGCTTTCGCGGCCATCGTCGAAAGTAAACAGCACGGCAGGCTTCGAGCCGGGCCATGTGCGGGTTCTGGTCTCAAGCGCACGCGCGACCAATTCCGGAGTGATGATGGCGAAATGTTCAGCGACCCAGTCGAGCTGCAGGCGAAGTTGGTCCGCGGTTGGGGTTTCGTGCATCTCGACGACAACGATCCTAGAACTGGCGCGCCGTTGAAGCGCGAGGGCGAGTTCGTTCAGGCGCAAGCTGGATGCGGCTTTCAGCGCGAGATTGCGGGCCAGGGGTCTCAACGGCACGTTCGGCTCCCTAACTTGGGACATTTCGGTTTGATAGCGACCAATATCTTAACCACTGAGGACACGGAGTACACAGAGTCCAACCCGTCATTAGATAAGCCAGTCGCCGTCGGCCGGGACAAAATAGCGGAGATCATTTGGCGGCAGCGTGCCGCGGCGATCAAGCAGCCAAGCATTTGGCGCTTCGAATTCGCGGCGACGGAAACCGGCTTTGCGCAGCGCATCCTGGTTGGGTGCATCCTGGCAGCGCACGACGACCATATCCACATTATCGCGATATTTTGCTTGGAGAGCGGCGATGATCGCCGCGAGCGTGCCGGGTTCGGGCTTGGGGAACACGTCGAGCAGATTCAACGCGCGAATTTGCCCGCGATGGCCACGGCGCCTTTCATTCACGGCAACGAAAATGTCCTTCGGAGTTTTGCAACTGCGGAATGCGAACACCGCTGTCGATGGGTGATGCTGCGAGAAGTATCGCCAGCGGATATACGATTCGTTTCTCAACGCCGAGAGGCGATCCGAAGGATCGAGCAGAGGCAGTTCCATCACTTCTTCGACAGCGGACAAACGAACCAGTTGGCTCTCGTGATGGTGGGGAAGCCGCAGCTTGCGAACATAGCGCAGCCACGCAATCGCCGCGCCCGCAGCGCGCGCCAGTGACTTGCTTTCCAATCGGCGCGTGGCAACCTCCTCAACGACTGGGGGCCAATTGATCACTCCCAGCAACTCGTGATCGGAATGCGCAATCGGAGTTGCGCCGCGCGCCTTCCAGAGTTGTGCGGCAATGGCGTTGGCGGAATTTCCAAACACAGGCCACTGCTGAGCGATGCCCGTGAACTTGAGGAAGAGCGCGCCGCCGGAACCGCGATGAAGTTCATCCACGTAAAAGCAAGTGGACCCCAAAAGCAACAACGGGTTTGAGGCGAACGTGAAGACCTGCGGAAGATAAAGGATGCAACCGACGAGCGCGCCGCTGGTTGAGCGCACACCGCATCCGAGTGGGGCGAGTTTATGGCGTGCGGGATTTTCCAATAGCAGCCAAGTCAACCGATCCAGTACCGCGTCGCGTGCTTGCCCGGATTGCGAGGCAATGAAGGTGGCAATTTCGGGCAGATCGTGCTCCGTCAAGTTCACCAGACGCGGGCTTGAAGATGGAGCGCTGGGATTGGCCGCAGTCATGATTTTGGGACGCCGTGGTAAAGATCGGACAGGCGGCGCACCTGATCAGATAGTGTAAAGCCCGCGAGGATGGTTTGGCGGGCGGTGGCTCCGAGGCGAGTTCTGAGGTTGGACGAGTGGAAAAGCTGCACCAACGCGTCGGCCATTTCCGACACGCCGTCAATTGGGATGAGCCAGCCATTCTGCCCGTGCTGGATAACTTCGCCGATGCCCTGCCCTTCGCACGCGATCACCGGCTTCGCGGAAGCCATGGCTTCAAGATAGGCGCAGCCGAGGCCTTCGAAGCGGCTGGGGAGCGCGAAGATGGTGCATTCGCGCATGGCCTTGGCAACGGCCTGGCGATCCTGGCGTCCGAGAAAGAAAACCCTGTCAGCCATTCCCAACTGGCGCGCGAGACCGGCAAATAGGGTTTGGTCCGGACCTTCTCCGACGATCACGCAGCGCAGATTTGAAACTTCGGCCTTGAGTTGTGCGATGGCTTTGAGCACGACTTCGTGTCCTTTGCCACGAAGGAGATTGCCAACGATCAGGATGGTTGGAGGGCGATCCGCCGGCGCGCTTTCTTCGGGGAAAAACACTCGTGGATCTACGCCGTTATAGATCACGCAGCTTGCGATTAGAAGCGGCATGCCGTTCCGCAGAATTTCTTCGATCTTGCGGCTGACGCAGACTACGGAGGACGCGCGGCTGTAGATTTTTGCGGAGAGTTTGGCGCGGCGTTCAGCTGCGGACGTTCCCGGCTCGAAGCAATGATTGAAGACATCGAGACCGTGGATCGTAACGACGAACGGAATATGCAATCGCTGGGAAAGCAAGAGCGCGGCGTGAGCGCAGGGCAGAGTGGCGTGCGCATGGATTAGGTCAATCGCGCTGCGTTGATGGAGCCGCTGCACGAACGGAATGACGCGGTGATAGAGAAAGAAGCCGGCGGTGGTAAGGCCAAGATTTCCTGGTACGGTGGGATAACGCAGCCACTCGGCAGCCGCGGAGGGCACGGGACGGCGGCGTTCGCGATGAATCGGAGAGACTCCGATGACGGTTGAGCATAGATTGAATTCGGCGAATCGCTCGATTGGCTCCGAAACATAAGTGCCGTAAACGGGATTTGAAGCGAACGGAAAAAACGGCGTGAGGGTGAGGACGTGAAGCGCGCGGCCGGGGCTCGGACTTGAAGAATTTGATTGCGCAATATCCTTCGGCAACGTGAGATGAGGGGCGGCAGTCATCGGGGCCATCACAGATTCTGCAAGGCTATCCGACTTTGGTGGGACGATCCAGAGATTTTTGGTCGCGAGCTGTGCAAGCTACCACGACTAATTCTGCAATGCCCCCGATGGTTGAGAAGCGCGGGTCTTGCATTTCCGCTTCGGAGAGCTGGATGGCGAAATGGTCTTCGAGTTCGCTTACAAACTGGACGACCTCAAGCGAGGTGAGCCAACCGGCTTCGAGATAGTTCACACTCAGGGCCTGGTGGGGCGGGCTCGCGAGTTTGCCGCGCGTCGAAAACCAATCTATGACCCAACCGACTATTTCCTGGCTCACCACACTACCTTTCGATTGCGATACAGCGCGCGGGAGATCCGTCGGCGCCCTTGATTTTCAGGGGCAGAACGACGAGTTCCACTACCGGCTTGGACAAGGCACGAAGATTACATAAATACTCGACCAGCACGACCTCCGCACCCAGAAGAATTTTGTGATTGGGAGAATCGTTGCCGCTGGCCCGCGAGTGCGCGGGATTATCGGGCGAGGGCGTGTCCATTGCGATGAGGCGGCATCCGGCATCCACCAGCCAACGAGCAGCTTCCTGCGAAAAAAACGGATAACTGTTGTAGTAAGACATCTGGCCAAAGTGGTCGGACCAATCTGTACGCAGGATGAGGCGCGTGGGAGCTTTGCCGTCGAGTTTTTCCTTGAGCAAGTCGACATTGATCTCCTGAAGCGGTTGGGCGGGTGCGAAGTTAATTACAGTCGCTTCGCCCACCAGAACATCGAGCGAGACTTCGTCGATACTCTTGCCGTTTGGAATAAAGTGCAACGGCGCATCGGTGTGAGTGCCGGTGTGGGTACCGAGCACGAGCTTGCGAGTTTCCCTGCCCT
>CAWDPB010000031.1:0-33011 GCA_963804075.1 uncultured Acidobacteriaceae bacterium
TGATCCATCATATGCTTTTTAATTCGTTTTCAAAAACTACTACCAACATATTTCCATGTTCTTCGTCACCTCTCTTCGGCCCTGAGAGTTCCAAAACCGTGTCTTCTACGAATTCAGCGTGGTCCAGTTTGCCTATTGTTCGTTCGATGAGCGAGTTGTCTTGGGCGTCGTTGTTTAAGGCTATGTTCTTGAGGTTGACTTTTGATTTTAATTCAACAGGAGAAAGGCCGCCCTTTTTCCATCGTTTTCTTTTCTTTCACCATTTTTATTTCCTTCAAATGCAAATAAGTCACTAATCCCCATTAGTTTTATTTGATGAGTATGTGTACTAAGATACAACGGTGTGTACGCGTTAACATCGGTGAGGCAGCTTGGAAAAAAACAAAGGAATAGAAAAACTTTATTTTGATCTTGCAAGTGAAAGCAGAATCGGTATAATACGCGAGCTAAAAGAACAAAATCTCAAAAACAACGAGTTAGCTGGAAAGCTGGATTTGACAGCCACTGAAGCTTTCAGACAGCTACAACACCTAACTGAGGCACTTATCATTCAGATTTTCCCTGATGGAACGTACACAATTACAAACTATGGCAAATTGACTCTACAGCTTCTTCAATCACCAGGAATTCACCTTTGAGCATAAAGAGTACTTCTTGAATCATGACGTTTGGCGACTTCCATATCAGTTCGTTAACAGGATAGGCGAGCTTTCAAGAGCACCAGTCGGGAATCCGGAAGATATTGAGAAATTTCTCAAGCATATCGGGTGATCCGTCAGGCGCCCCGAGTTGCGCCGGTCAATTCGTACTGTGGGTCGTGCTCTGGGTCGTGCTTCGAGTCTTACTTCGATCCTGTTTTCCGGTATTCCCAAGTGGTCTTAAGACTACCGAACCCGAGGGAACCGCGGTCGTGCGTTGCGTCACAGAAGAGCAGCCTTTAGCTCTTAGCTTTTGGCTTCTAGCTTCATCGTGCGATCTCGAGCGTCGAACTGGAGAGCTAAAAGCTCATCGCTGGTTCTACGCCGCTGCCGGAGCGGTTTCGCCGCCAACGAGCACGGCCTTGCCGCCGGCCTTCTCGATTTTCTCCGTTGCCGATTTTGAAAACTTGTGCGCGTGGATGGTGACAGCCTTCTTGAGTTCTCCCGAACCCAGAATCTTGATAGGCGCTTTCTTGTTCGAGGCTAGCCCGAGCTTGCGGTAGTCGTCGAGCGCGATCTCAGCCACGCCCAGCTCCGCAATACGATCCAGATTCACAACCGTGTATTCGGTACGGAAGATGTTGGTAAATCCGCGCTTGGGCAGGCGGCGGTGCAGCGGCATCTGGCCGCCTTCAAAACCGCGCATCAGGCTTGTGCCGGTGCGCGCTCCCTAGCCCTTTTGGCCTCGGGTCGAGGTCTTGCCCATGCCGGTTCCCATGCCCGGCCCCACGCTTGCGCCCGGTATTGGCCTTCCGCGGTGCGCGCAAATTCGATAAGTTCTTTGCCATATTCTCCTCGCTATAGCGCCGGCGGTTCAGACTGCCGACTCGCGTTTGTGTAAGTGAAGAAGTGAACGAGTGAAGAAATGAACGAGTGAAGGGATTTGAAAAACTTGCCGATCCGCTTCACTCTTTCACTTCTTCACTGTTTCACTCACTCACACTACTTTTCCAAAATGCGGACTAAGTCAATCAGATGGTAGGTGGTGGAGGCGGCGGGCGTGGACTTGGCGCGATCCCGCTTGGTGTCCACGGGGCCGGGAACTGCCGGTGCAATGCTGACGTCGCTGGCATTGGTGGTCTGCCAGGTGAGGGTGGTCGATTCGCCCGCGTTAATGGTATTCGGGTTCGCCGCGAGCGACGCCGTGGGCGACTGAGCCGACGGTGGGGCGGGAGGCGGTGGCGGCGCGGCCTTCTTGGGCGCACGCGCCAAGGAACATAATTACGCAGAGTGTGAATCCGGAGAATATCCGCAGGTTCTTATCTGTCGTTTCACTGATTCCTCCAGTTCTTTCATGCTTCAAATCCCTTGGGGCAAAAGCCTATGCAGTACTCACAGCTGAGCTCTGCCTACACGCTTCTATTTCCAGCTCCAATTGGGCTGGGTGTTGCTGCCCTTAAAGGTCAACTGCTTCACATTGGTGCCATCGGCCAGCATGGTCCAAATCTGATCGCTGCCCGAGCGGTGGGATTGAAAGACGATGTGGCGACCGTCGGGAGACCAGCAGGGGAAATCGTTTCGCCCGAGTCGTGCGTCAGTTGCACCCACTGCTTGCTCGCAGCATCCATTAGGTAAATGTCATTGGAACCCGGTTCTCCTGCGCCGTACTTGCGCTCCCAAGAGAACGTCAGAAACTGTCCGTTGGGCGACCAGTTGGGAGAAACGGCATAGCCCTGATCGGTGAGGCGTTGCAGATTGGTGCCGTCGGATTCGATGGTGTAGATCTGCGGCAGGCCGGTGCGTCCGCTGACGAAAGCGATCTGCGAACCGGTTTTGCGATTCCAAGCGGGAGAAACGTCGGGCCTTTGATCGTTGGTGAGTCGGCGCGAATTTCCACCGGCCGCGTCTACGACAAAATGTTGGGATATCCGTTGCGCGAGGACGAAAAAGCGATCTTGCCATCGGGCGACCAGGATGGAGAGAGATTCATTCCTCCAAAACGCGGGAAACTGACCATGCGATTCAGATCGAACGAATACATCAGGATTTCCCAATTGCCCTTTGAAATGGAGCTGAACGCAAGGCGTAAGCCATCGGGTGAAATGCGTGGCGAGAGCGAGATGCTTCCTAGATGGGTGATTTGCTGCTGGTTGTTGCCATCGTAATCCATCATCCAGATCTCTTTGTGGCCGGTGCGATTGCTGACGAAGTAGATCTTGCTTTCGGCGATGCCGTGAACCCCTCCACCTAAACGGAAGATGATTTCGTCGGCGAACCTATGTGCGATCACCCGTACGGCGTCACTGGTTGCGTTATCGGTGTACTGTTTGCCGAGGACCTGCGGTGACGTTTGGTTCTTGACGTCGTAAAGCCATCCCTGCACCGTGACTTTGCGACCGTACTGCGCCCAGGTTGCCAAACGCGAGCATGGAGGTGTTGGGCGGCGGGGAACTCCAGGCCGCGAAGTTGACTTCGGAGGGTTGACCCGGAACCTGCGAGCGGATAAAAGCTCTTTGAGACGAGATCGAAGATGCCAGCGTTGTCGAGATCGTTCCAGAGCGTGTCGTTGAAGGTCTTCAGCAGGTCGGCGTTCTTGGCGTCGCGCGTGGAAGGCTTGAAGTCGGATGCGGCCAGGCGCACGCGCTCGACGCCGAGTCCGGTGCCAGTGCGAATCCAATCCTGCGCGGAGGCGGTGGTCGCCAACGAGATGAACGAGGCGAGCGCAAATAAGGCGGTAGCGATTGGTCGCGCCGAGTTACTCAAATTGTCACTCCTGTTTAAAGTCGTATCGGCTCGTTATTCGTTCGTTAAACAGAGTCATACGAACCCGTCGCTTGCTCGGGCCGGAATGACAAACCCGACACTGGCATGCCAACGACTAAGACGACGACGAGCGACTATCTCTTGTAATCAAACCAAAATTCCACAGATACCTTGCTTCCGAATAATCTGGCGGTAAGGGGCCGAAAGTATCGATGCGCTGGATCGCGCGGATGGCCGAGATCATCCAGCGACGGGCACTCCGCTGGACTGCTCGAGTTGTACATTCGACGGATGACCGTCACGCGCGATATCAAAGGTCACGATACACGCGTTTGCCTCGTGATGCGCGGGATCGACTTCGTACTTCAGCCAGTTTTCCGAGACTTTGCGTTGCACGGCTTGGACGTACCAGGCGAAACGGCTGCCAAAATCGCCTCCGCTTCCGGTAAATCCAAATCCGCCCTTGGCGCCGCCCGCATTGAACATGGTGTAGGGACCGCTGACGGGCCCACCTTCGCCGTAAGGAATTTGATTCGATTGCGGTGGCTCGGGTTCCGGTTTGCGCTGCGTCGCGGTCAGCGCGGGTTTATATTTCAGTCTTCGTGTTTTTGTCGGGAATCGGAATGGCTTCAGGTTCTTTCTCCTCGCGGCTTGGGTTCGGATTTCGACAGGCCCTTGGATTCGGTCGCCAGCACGCTCTGCGTTTGTTGCGGATTGGCAGGCAAGGGAATACTGCTCACGAGCGTGGCTCCCATGGCATCACCGCCTCCGCCTGCGCCCCAACCCTCGCCATGAAACCCGGGAATGAATGTGGCATAGAGAATGACGAACGCAGTAAATCCCACGTGCAGGCCTGCGGACCACGCGAGAGGCCTGCCAAGTCCACCGTGCGCGAAATCATTGGTGCTTATTGCCATGGGAATCGATGGGTTGTGTCACGATGCTGACGTTCCCTATGCCGGCTTGCTTGATTGCGTCCATCACGGTGGCGAAAGCGCCGAAAGGCACGTCTTCGTCGGAGCGCAAGTAGATCGCCTGGTGCAACGGATCGCGAATCCTTTGTTTCAACGTAGGCCCGATCTGATTGATATTGATGGGATCGTTGCCCAGAAAGACTCTTTGCGATTTGTCGATGCTGATGACCAGGCGCTCTTCGGTGATCTCCTTGACGGTGCGAGTATGCGGCACATTAACTTCGATACCGGACTGGAGAACGGGCGCGGTCACCATAAAAATGATGAGCAAAACGAGCACGACATCGACCAGCGGTGTGACGTTGATATCGGAGAGCGCGGTCTGGGTGCGCCCGTTGGCGGCGGTGAATGCCATCAGCGGCGCACCTCGCTGACAGGATGCACTTGCTGGCGCTCGACAAGATTCAGCATTTCCAGAGAGAAGTCGTCGTTGCGCGACGCCAGTTCGCGAATGGAGCCGATGATGAGGTTGTAAGCAATGACGGCAGGGATGGCTGCAGCCAAACCGGCGGCGGTTGTAATCAAAGCTTCCGAAATACCTGGAGCGACTGCGCGCAGAGTGGCCGCACCGCTGTGCCAAGCCCGTGAAACGCATCGATGATGCCCCAGACCGTGCCAAACAATCCGATGAATGGCGTGACCGCGCCAGTGATGGCCAGCCACATCACGTTGCGCTCGAGCGCGGTGATTCCCTCGGAGGATGAAATCTGCATAGCTCGCTGAATGGCGGTCGGTTGTTGATGCCGCCGTGATTATCCATCTGGAGCTTGAATTCGGCGACCGCGCTCAAGTACTCCAACTAAAGGGCTGGGCCGGAACTGATCGGCCATGGAAACGATGTCCTGCATGCGCGAGCGCCTTGCGAAAGGCGCGCAGGAAACGAGCGCTTTGCGTTCGTGCCCGGCGGAGCAGCATCCACTTCGACAGAATCACGGCCCATGACAGAACGCTGAAAGCGAGCAGAAAGAGGAGGACAGCTTTGGCTACCGTACCGGTTTGAAGGACGAGATCGACGATTTCGCCGCCAACAAATGACAACAAGAGGGAAGGCACATGCATTAGCGTCGGAAAGAACCCCTACTCGAAATTATAGTCCGAAGGCGGCGGGAGTCGCGTTGGGGTACCGCATCGGTCAACGATGGAGCATGATGCGAGTCGGACCGTTTTCGTTGCATGAGAGAGCGAGCCCAGCGCTCGCAAACGGCAGAGGGCCCGTCAAAATGGGCCCTCCGATGGATGAATGCGCCACCAGATTAGGCGCGCGACGATGTTACGGGACTACAGCCTTTGTTTCGGTCGAATAGCCCGCTCTCCTGCCCCTGATTGTTCACTTCAGTCGCTACATAATAGTAGGTATTGCCGCTGGCAACGGTGCTGTCGGTATAGGTGGTCTGAGCTAGGAGCGCGGAGTTTATGGCGCTATACGGCCCGCCGTGGGTCGTGCCACGATACAGGTTGTAGCCCACGATATCTTCGGTGCCAGCCTCCCAAGAGAGGTCGGCTGAATAGGAGCTCTGCGTCAATCCCGTACCATTCAGTGCGGTGCTGGTGGGCGAATCTTTGGCGTTACTGATGAACCCAGCTGTCGCTGACGCTGTACCAGACGCATTGGGCGTGAAAGTGACGGTGGCTTGCACGCTGTCTCCAGCCTTGAGCTGGTAGGGCAGGGTTATGCCGCTGACCGCAAACTCCGAACTGTTGGTCGGGTCCGAGGTAATTGTGCCAGTCCCACCGGAGGCCGTAAGAGAGTGGTTCGTAGGGCTGCTGAGTTCCCGACGGTGACGTTTCCAAAGTTGAGGGTAGCCGGACTGACGTTCAGTTCCTTCGAGCCAGTTGCGCTTTCGCCGGTTCCTCGGAGTTTCAGATGCACGGTAGGGGTCGGGGCATTGCTGCGTAAAGATCACCACCGCGCCTTTATCTTCCGCCGCCCGCGGCGGGCGAGAAGTTTACTGGCAGCGCGATGCTTTTACCGGGCCGCAGCTTCACCGGAAACGGGAAGTCGCCGAGGAAAAAGCTGCCTCCTTCCCTGGAAACCGCCGAGATGGTCAAGGTCTTGGTTCCGATGTTCGTGAAGCTCCGAAGGAAAAAGCTGGCTGTACTGCCGATCTGCACGTTGCCGAAACTGTGGGACTCGGGCCGGCACTTCAACTCTTGCGCGTGACCTGAACCGGGGAGCAAGCAGCAGACCGTTAATAAGATTGCGAATAGGGGGAGTGTTCTCATGTGCCTATGTTTACGAGATTCGGCGGCCCGCACGCAAAATCGGAAGGGCATTTGCAGGGCTACTTGTGCATCGGCGAAGAGCGCCACTCTGAGGAAGCCAATCGTTGTGGTATGCTGCGCCTAACTTACAGATTTTGAGGCTCTTGTGCTTTCCGAACTCCGGCTGGAAAACTACGCGGTCATTGACAATGCGGTGCTCGAACTCTCCGGCGGGTTAAACCTTTTGACGGGTGAAACCGGCGCCGGCAAGTCGATTCTGATTGACGCACTGGGCTTGCTGCTGGGGGAGAAAACATCAGCTGAGGTCATTCGGACCGGCACGGATCGCGCCGTCGTCGTCGGTGTGTTCGAGAGCGAGGGAGCGCGGCGAAGCCGATTGACGAGATTCTGGAAGCGAACGGCTTGGATGGAGAAGATACGTCGCTGATCGTACGCCGCGAGATTGCCGCTGCCGGCAAGGGACGTGTGTTTATCAACAACCAGCCCGCGACGGTTGCAGTGCTGCGGCAACTCGCCGGGCATCTGGGAACGATTCACGCGCAAAACGAATCGATCGTGCACTTCGATGCGGCGGCTCGCCAGGGTCTGCTTGACGCGTATGGGGGAGTCGAGTTGGACGATGTGGCGACGGCGTTTAGCGGGTGGAAGCACATGCACGACCGCATCGCGGACTTAGAGCAGAACGAACAGGACCGCATGCGGATGCTGGACCTGTGGAAGTTCCAGTCGCGCGAGATTGAAGAGGCGCGTCTTGCTGCGGGCGAGGACGAGCGGCTGGAAGCCGAGAAGCGCGTGCTTGCCAACGCCGAAAAAATTTATGGCGCCGCGATCAACGCCTTCGATCTTCTTTATGAAGGCAACGCTTCGACTTCGTCGAGCCTGCGTGCCGCCCAAAAGCATCTGGAAGAACTGGCCCGCTACGAGCCGAAGTTCAAGAGGCGCTGGCCGCGCTGGAATCGGCACGCATCAGCGTGGAGGATGTGGGAGCGACGCTCCGCGATTATGCCGGAGGAATTCAGGCTTCTCCGGAGCGGCTGGCGGAAATCGAAGAGCGGCTGGCGTTGCTGGACCGGCTGAAACGCAAGTATGGGCCTGCGCTAGGGCAGGTGATTCCTTACGGCGAAGAGGTTAGGCGGAAGCTCCTGGAAGTGGAGAACAAGGATCAGGTGCTCGCGGAACTGCGGGCGCAACTGGCGGTTGCGGCCGAGCATTACCGCAAGGCCGCTCGCGGCGCTTCGCGCAAGCGGTTGGAGGTGGCACGCAAGCTGGAGAAAGCAGTCGAAGCCGAGATCAATGATTTGGCGATGCGGGCTGCGTTTGCTATCGCGGTGGAAGAATCTGAAGCCGAGGAACATTGGACGGCCTCGGGCATCAACCAGGTGATCTATCGGATCGCGACTAATGCAGGCGAGCCGATGCGCCCACTCGAACAGATTGCCTCGGGCGGCGAATTATCGCGCGTGATGCTGGCATTGAAAACCTGCGTGGAAGCGGGCGCGAATCTAGGCGGGAAGGGAAGCGGAGCGCGGGCTGCGTCGAGAAGCTCGCAGCGCACGCTGGTGTTTGACGAAATCGACACAGGAATTGGTGGGCGCGCGGCTGAAGCGGTGGGCAAGAAGCTTAAGGCGCTCGCGAAGGGGAATCAGGTGTTGTGCGTGACACACCTGCCGCAGATCGCGACCTTTGCCGATCATCATTTCCTGATCGAGAAGAAAACCAGCTCCGGGCGGACGAAGACCACGGTCCGGAAAATTACCGGCGAGGAACGCACCGAAGAAGTTGCGAGATGATCTCCGGAGCGAAGCTGACCGAAACATCGCGCAAGCACGCGGAGCAGATGATTAAAGCGAACGCGTAACGGTACCTCACTGCAGCGGCTAAACAGGCTGCGCAAAAAATCACGAATGTTAGCGCTGCCGTGGGAGAGCGGCCCTTCAGGGCCGCGCAAGTCGCCTCGAATCGGTGAGGGCTTTAGCCCCGGTGGTCACTTTTGGAATGCCAGCTCATTTTTTCCGCAACCTGTAAAGCCGACGACGTAAGTACAGTGTTATCGCAGCGCTGAAGCGCCGCGCCATCCAAAAGCAAGTCTTCAGTACTTAACAATCGCGGCGAAAGATTTCGGATCGAGCGAGGCTCCTCCGACCAGCGCGCCGTCAATTCCATCCGCCGTCATCAAGGTGTTCGCATTCTCCGGCTTTACGGACCCGCCATATAGAATGCGCAGGTTCTCGGCGAATTCGTCCCCAAATATCTGGGCGGCTTCACCTCGGATGATGGCGTGCGCGTCGGCTGCGATTTCTGGCGTAGCCGTTTTGCCGGTGCCAATGGCCCAGACGGGCTCGTAGGCGACGATCATGTGCGCCGCTTTTTTCGCCGACACTTTGTTGAACGCCCGGAGGCACTGCCGCCGCAGAACATCGTCGGTGAGTCCCGCTTCGCGTTCTTCGAGGACCTCGCCGACGCAGACAATGGGGATGAGTCCCGCTTCGATTGCAGCCTTGAGCTTGAGATTGACCGTGTCATCCGTCTCGCCGAAATATTGGCGGCGCTCGGAGTGCCCGATGATGACGTGCGTGACGCCGACTGCGACCAACATGCTGGTGCAGACCTCTCCCGTGTATGCGCCTTCTTTTTCCCAGTGCAGGTTCTGAGCCCCGATGGCGACGTTCGAGCCCTTGGTGGCGTGCACGGCGACGTCGATCGCGAGGTAATTCGGGCAAACTACGATTTCATCGCGATCATGGCCATGGACTAAAGGCAGGAAAGCGGCGAAGAATTCGCGGGCTTGATCGGGGGTTTTGTACATCTTCCAATTAGCGGCAAGGACTTTTTTTCTCATGATTTATCTCAGTGACCAGAATTGAAGATAACGGAATTCAAGGGCATTTTGCGGGAAAATTTGTCGGCGGCACGAATGTATGTCTTGCAGTCGGTCGCATCAAAGAGGATGAAGCGAACCAGTTCAACATGAGTTGTGCTGGGAAGAGCTTCACCCACGGCTTGGATGGCAACTTCGGCGGCTTCCTGGACGGGGTAACCATAAGCTCCGGTGGAGATGGAAGGAAATGCCAAGGAACGAATGGCATGGTCGTCAGCGAGGCGGATCGATTCGCGATAGCAGCTGGCCAGAGTCGCGGCCTCCTTATCTATGCCTCCTCGATAAATGGGGCCGACCGTGTGGATTACATATTTTGCGGGAAGACGACCTCCGGTGGTGAGAACGGCTTTGCCTGCGGGAAGGCGTCCGATTTTGGCGACAATGCGCTTGCACTCTTCGAGGATCGACGGGCCTCCGGCGCGATGGATGGCTCCATCGACGCCGCCCCCTCCAAGCAGGGAAGAGTTGGCCGCATTGACGATGGCCTCGGTTGTCTCCTTGGTGATGTCGGCGGGCCCGTGGAGTTCAATCGCTTTGCTGTTCGCGAAAGTCAGTCGGGCTTCGAAGTCAGACATAGGCGAAAGGGGCAGGTCTCAGGCGTCAGGTCTCAGGAAAGGCAAGAGCAACTTCATTACCGCGATCTTCCTGACACCTGCTCACCTAAGACCTGACACCTATTTCTTATCCGTCAGAGCTTCCACTCCCGGCAGCTTTACGCCTTCCAGAAATTCCAGGGACGCTCCGCCGCCAGTCGAGATGTGGCTGATTTTGTCGGCTACGCCGGCGGCTTTTACCGCGGCGACTGAATCGCCTCCGCCCACGATGGTCGATGGCCCCGGCATTTTCGGCCACCGCCTGGGCAATTTTGTTGGTGCCCTTGGCGAATGCGGGCAGTTCGAAAACGCCCATGGGACCGTTCCAGACGATGGTGCGGGCGCGCGCAATTTCCTCGGAGAAGGTTTCGATGGTCTCCGGGCCGATGTCCAAAGCCATCATGCTGTCGGGGATGGGCTGGCCTCGACCAACGATTTTTGTGAGCGCGTTGGCTTCGACGCGGTCGGCGATCATGTGATCCGTCGGCAGCAGAAATTTTACTTTATGTGTCTTGGCCTGTTGCAAAAGCTCTTTTGCGAATGGGATCTTGTCTTCTTCAACCAAACTTTTGCCAACCGGTTGGCCCTCTGCCTTAAGGAAGGTGTAGGCCATGCCGCCGCCGATAATGAGCGCGTCGACTTTGTCAGCGGTTCTGGATGACTCCGATTTTATCGCTCACCTTGGCTCCGCCGAGAATGGCCACAAACGGACGTTCGGGATCCTGGAGCGCGCTCCCAAGATAGTGGAATTCCTTTTCCATGAACAGGCCCGCCGCGGATTTCTTCACAAAGCGCGTGATGCCAACGGTGGAAGCGTGGGCCCGATGAGCGGTGCCGAAGGCGTCGTTCACGTAGAAGTCGGCGAGATTGAGCGAGTTGTTTCGGGAAGGCCTCGTCGTTCTTCTTCCTCAGGATGAAAGCGCAGGTTCTCGAGCAACAGGGTTTGACCCTTTTCGAGTTTGAGCGCGATCTCTTCGGCCTCCGGGCCAAGCAGGCGGGACAGAAGCCAACGTTGTCGCCGCGCGAGCGCTCGCGGTCGAGGAGAATGCGCAGACGCTCGGCCACGGGCTTCAGGCTGAACTTGGGATCCGGTTTGCCCTTCGGTCGTCCCAGATGGGAAGCCAGAATCAGCCGCGCGCCGTGCCGCAAAGCATACTCGATCGAAGCCAGGGTTTCCCGAATACGGGTATCGTCATGACGCCGACATGTCCCGCGGGACGTTAAAGTCAACGCGCATGAAAACCCGATGGTCATTGAGAGGAAGATCGCGGATAGAGAGTTTAGACATGATAGCTTCCAGAATTCGTCGGCAGCCACTGGTCGTAAGTCGTTCTGGCTTTCGAATTGCCGGGTCGGAAGTGCTTTGCTCATCCGCTCACCTAATAAGAAGAAGCGGAAGGCAGCGAGCACTTCGACGCCCCGAGAACGACTAACTTCAAACGACCAACAACTTTATCTACAGGCCTTTGGCTGCCATGTAATTGATCAGATCGCGGACACGGCAGGAGTATCCCCATTCATTGTCGTACCAGGAGATGACTTTCACGCAGTTGCCGCCAACCACCAGGGTCAGGGCGCATCGACGATCGAGGACCGCGCATCGCCGCGGAAGTCGGCACGAAACCAGTCGTTCGTCTCGTAGCCGAGATAGCCCTTAAGCGGACCGGATTCCGAGGCCTTCTTCAGCGTCGCGTTAACCTCTTCCTTCGTGGTCTCCTTTTCGACCCAGACGACCAGGTCGACGACCGAAACATTCGGAATAGGGACGCGCATGGCGAAACCGTCCAGTTTTCCTTCGAGTTCCGGGATGACCAGATTCACGCGCCTTGGCGGCGCCGGTGGTGGTCGGGATCATCGACAGCGCGGCAGCGCGGGCGCGCCGCAGATCCTTATGCGGGAAGTCGAGGATCACCTGGTCATTCGTGTAGGAGTGAATGGTAGTCATCGTGCCGCTGACGATCTTGAAATGTCGCTGAATCACCTTGGCGACCGGGGCGAGGCAATTCGTCGTGCAGGAAGCGTTCGAGATGATGTGGTGCTTGGCAGGATCGTACTTGTCCTCATTGACGCCGAGCACGATCGTGAGGTCCTCATTCTTCGCGGGGGCGGTGATAATGACTTTCTTCACCGTGCCGCGAAGATGTTTCTTGGCCTCATTCGCATCGGTGAATTTGCCGGTGGACTCGAGAACAACCTGAGCGCCTAGCAGTCCCAAGGCAGGGCGGCGGGATCTTTCTCTTCAAAGACCTTAATCGCCTGGCCGTCCACCGAATGGCATCGGGGTCGGCTTTAATGTCGTGCCGCAAATTGCCGAGGATGGAATCGTATTTAAGCAGATGCGCGAGAGTCTTTGGGTCCGTGAGGTCGTTGACCGCAACGAACTCTAGATTTTTGTCGGCCAGCGACGCCCGTAGGACGTTGCGCCCAATGCGCCCGAAACCATTGATGCCAACCTTTACAGGCATGGTGCCTCCGGATGGAAAATTTTGAATGACGGCTCATGAAGAACTGTATTCCTAAGACAACCTTTGATGGTAAAACGCGGAGGGGAGGCGCAAATGCGAGTGTCCCGATTTTGGGAACGAAAGTGCGAGCCGCGAACGACGAATAGCGAGCAGCGTCTTACCCGACTGTGATTTCGATGTAGGTATCCGTGTTGCGCCACAGGAGTGGCACGCGCGCCAGCCAGTATTTCACTTTGATAGCGCGGCGCACACGTGCCGCATCTCCGGCAGGCAGGATTCTCGCTGTGCCGGCAAACTCCGGGCCCATGATCTTCCCGCGGATTGTGCAGGGCGCGACCTTAACTTGTGGATTGTTCCGGATGCGCTTGACCTTGCCGAGCTTGCTGTTGGTCATGAAGCAAGCTCGGCAAGGTCAAGCGCATCCGGAACAATCCACAAGTTAAGGTCGCGCCCTGCACAATCCGCGGGAAGATCACGGGCCCGGAGTTTGCCGGCACAGCGAGAATCCTGCCTGCCGGAGATGCGGCACGTGTGCGCCGCGCTATCAAAGTGAAATACTGGCTGGCGCGCGTGCCACTCCTGTGGCGCAACACGGATACCTACATCGAAATCACAGTCGGGTAAGACGCTGCTCGCTATTCGTCGTTCGCGGCTCGCACTTTCGTTCCCAAATCGGGACACTCGCATTTACGCTCCCTCTCCGCGTTTGTTACCATCAAAGGTTGTCTTAGGAATACAGTTCTTCATGAGCCGTCATTCAAAATTTTCCATCCGGAGGCACCATGCCTGTAAAGGTTGGCATTAATGGTTTCGGGCGCATCGGCCGCAACGTATTGCGCGCCGCGCTCGCCGACAAAAATATAGAGATCGTTGCCGTCAACGACCTCACCGACCCCAAAACTCTCGCCCATCTTCTTAAATACGATTCCATCCTCGGCAATCTGCACAACGACATTACGGCTGGCCCCGACAGCATTTCGGTCGACGGCAAGGCGATTAAGGTCTTCAAAGAGAAAGATCCCGCTGCCCTGCCTTGGGAAAGTGTAGGCGCGCAGGTTGTGCTCGAATCGACCGGCAAGTTCACCAATGCCGACGACGCCAAGAAGCACCTTCGCGGCACCGTGAAGAAGGTCATCATCTCCGCCCCGGCGAAGAATGAAGACATCACCATCGTCCTCGGCGTCAACGAGGGCAAATACGACCCGGCCAAGCATCACATCGTCTCGAACGCATCTTGCACGACGAATTGCCTCGCGCCCGTCGCCAAGGTGATTCAGGACAATTTCAAGATCGTCGCCGGCACGATGACCACCATTCACTCCTATACGAATGACCAGGTGATCCTCGACTTCCCGCACAAGGATCTGCGCCGCGCCCGCGCTGCCGCACTGTCCATGATCCCCACGACGACCGGCGCCGCCAAAGCGCTGAAGCTCGTGATCCCGGAACTCGCAGGAAAACTAGACGGATTCTCCATGCGCGTGCCCACGCCCAATGTCTCGGTCGTCGACCTGGTGGTCTGGGTCGAAAAGGCAACCACGAAAGAGGAAGTGAACGCCGCATTGAAAAAGGCGTCGGAATCCGGTCCGCTGAAGGGCTATCTCGGCTACGAGACCAACGAGCTTGTCTCGATGGACTTCCGCGGCGATGCGCGCTCCTCGATCGTCGATGCGCCGTGCACCCTGGTGGTTGGCGGTAACTGCGTGAAGGTGATCTCCTGGTACGACAATGAATGGGGATACTCCTGCCGCGTCCGCGACCTGATCAATTACATGGCAGCCAAGGGGCTGTAAGGAAAAACCGTCGCTGGCCGTTCGTCGTTAGTCGTTCGCGCGGCGTCGCAAGTGCTCGCTGCCTTCCGCTTCTTCTTTATTAGGGAGCGGATGAGAAGAGCACTCCGACCCGGCAAGAGAGACCGAACGACTGACGACCAGCGACTGACGACGAATTCAAGGAAACACTCATGTCTAAACTCTCGATCCGCGATCTTCCTCTTAATGACCACCGCGTCTTCATGCGCGTCGACTTCAACGTTCCGCTCGACGATGGCCGCGTTATGGACGACACCCGCATCAAGGAAACGCTGCCCAGTATCGAGTACGCGCTTCGCCACGGGGCGCGGCTGATTCTCGCTTCGCATCTTGGCCGGCCGAAGGGCAAACCGAATCCGAAAATGAGCCTCAAACCGGTCGCCGAGCGTTTGCGCATGTTGCTTGACCGCGAACTCTCGCGCGGAGAAAACGTAGGCTTCTGTCCCGACTGCGTTGGCCCCGAGGCCGAAGAAGTCGCGCTCAAGCTTGAAAAGGGCCAGGCGTTGCTTCTGGAGAATCTTCGCTTCCACCCCGAAGAGGAAGCTAACGACGAACATTTCTCCAAGCAACTCGCCAAGCTGGCTGACTTCTACGTGAATGACGCCTTCGGAACCGCGCACCGCGCCCACGCCTCCACCGTGGGCATCACCAAATACGTGCAGAAATCCGCTGCCGGCCTGCTCATGGAAAAAGAACTCAGTACCTGGGCCGGGCGCTGGAAAATCCCGAGCGTCCGTTCGTGGCAATTTTGGGCGGCGCGAAAGTTAGCGACAAAATCGGCGTGATCCAAAACCTGCTGGGCAAAGTCGACGCGCTGATCATCGGCGGCGGCATGGCTTACACCTTCCTAAAGGCGCAGGGGCAAGCCGTGGGCAAGTCGCTGGTGGAAGAGGACAAGATTCAGCTCGCGAAAGATCTCTTGCAACAGGCCAAAGCGCGCAAGATCAAATTCCTGCTGCCGACCGACCACGTCATCGCCGACCGCGTCGATGCGAATGCCGTTACAAAAATCATAGGCCGCGGCCAGTCTATCCCCGACAACATGATGGCTCTCGACATCGGCCCGGAAACCATGGAGGCCTTCGCCGAGGAGATTGCGCGCGCGCGCACCATCGTCTGGAACGGTCCTATGGGCGTTTTCGAAATGGCCCCGTTCGCCAAGGGCACGAAGAAAATTGCCCAGGCCGTTGCTGACAATGCTGGTGCGACGACTATTGTCGGTGGAGGCGATTCGGTCGCCGCAGTAAAAGCCGCCGGAGTCGCCGACAAAATCAGCCACATCTCGACTGGCGGAGGAGCGTCCCTGGAATTTCTGGAAGGCGTAAAGCTGCCGGGAGTGGAAGCTCTGACGGATAAGAAATAGGTGTCAGGTCTTAGGTGAGCAGGTGTCAGGAAGATCGCGGTAATGAAGTTGCTCTTGCCTTTCCTGAGACCTGACGCCTGAGACCTGCACCCTTTCGCCTATGTCTGACTTCGAAGCCCGACTGACTTTCGCGAACAGCAAAGCGATTGAACTCCACGGGCCCGCCGACATCACCAAGGAGACAACCGAGGCCATCGTCAATGCGGCCAACTCTTCCCTGCTTGGAGGGGGCGGCGTCGATGGAGCCATCCATCGCGCCGGAGGCCCGTCGATCCTCGAAGAGTGCAAGCGCATTGTCGCCAAAATCGGACGCCTTCCCGCAGGCAAAGCCGTTCTCACCACCGGAGGTCGTCTTCCCGCAAAATATGTAATCCACACGGTCGGCCCCATTTATCGAGGAGGCATAGATAAGGAGGCCGCGACTCTGGCCAGCTGCTATCGCGAATCGATCCGCCTCGCTGACGACCATGCCATTCGTTCCTTGGCATTTCCTTCCATCTCCACCGGAGCTTATGGTTACCCCGTCCAGGAAGCCGCCGAAGTTGCCATCCAAGCCGTGGGTGAAGCTCTTCCCAGCACAACTCATGTTGAACTGGTTCGCTTCATCCTCTTTGATGCGACCGACTGCAAGACATACATTCGTGCCGCCGACAAATTTTCCCGCAAAATGCCCTTGAATTCCGTTATCTTCAATTCTGGTCACTGAGATAAATCATGAGAAAAAAAGTCCTTGCCGCTAATTGGAAGATGTACAAAACCCCCGATCAAGCCCGCGAATTCTTCGCCGCTTTCCTGCCTTTAGTCCATGGCCATGATCGCGATGAAATCGTAGTTTGCCCGAATTACCTCGCGATCAACGTCGCCGTGCACGCCACCAAGGGCTCGAACGTCGCCATCGGGGCTCAGAACCTGCACTGGGAAAAAGAAGGCGCATACACGGGAGAGGTCTGCACCAGCATGTTGGTCGCAGTCGGCGTCACGCACGTCATCATCGGGCACTCCGAGCGCCGCCAATATTTCGGCGAGACGGATGACACGGTCAATCTCAAGCTCAAGGCTGCAATCGAAGCGGGACTCATCCCCATTGTCTGCGTCGGCGAGGTCCTCGAAGAACGCGAAGCGGGACTCACCGACGATGTTCTGCGGCGGCAGTGCCTCCGGGCGTTCAACAAAGTGTCGGCGAAAAAAGCGGCGCACATGATCGTCGCCTACGAGCCCGTCTGGGCCATTGGCACCGGCAAAACGGCTACGCCAGAAATCGCAGCCGACGCGCACGCCATCATCCGAGGTGAAGCCGCCCAGATATTTGGGGACGAATTCGCCGAGAACCTGCGCATTCTATATGGCGGGTCCGTAAAGCCGGAGAATGCGAACACCTTGATGACGGCGGATGGAATTGACGGCGCGCTGGTCGGAGGAGCCTCGCTCGATCCGAAATCTTTCGCCGCGATTGTTAAGTACTGAAGACTTGCTTTTGGATGGCGCGGCGCTTCAGCGCTGCGATAACACTGTACTTACGTCGTCGGCTTTACAGGTTGCGGAAAAAATGAGCTGGCATTCCAAAAGTGACCACCGGGGCTAAAGCCCTCACCGATTCGAGGCGACTTGCGCGGCCCTGAAGGGCCGCTCTCCCACGGCAGCGCTAACATTCGTGATTTTTTGCGCAGCCTGTTTAGCCGCTGCAGTGAGGTACCGTTACGCGTTCGCTTTAATCATCTGCTCCGCGTGCTTGCGCGATGTTTCGGTCAGCTTCGCTCCGGAGATCATTCTCGCAACTTCTTCGGTGCGTTCCTCGCCGGTAATTTTCCGGACCGTGGTCTTCGTCCGCCCGGAGCTGGTTTTCTTCTCGATCAGGAAATGATGATCGGCAAAGGTCGCGATCTGCGGCAGGTGTGTCACGCACAACACCTGATTCCCCTTCGCGAGCGCCTTAAGCTTCTTGCCCACCGCTTCAGCCGCGCGCCCACCAATTCCCGTGTCGATTTCGTCAAACACCAGCGTGCGCTGCGAGCTTCTGACGCAGCCCGCGCTCCGCTTCCCTTCCCGCCTAGATTCGCGCCCGCTTCCACGCAGGTTTTCAATGCCAGCATCACGCGCGATAATTCGCCGCCCGAGGCGATCTGTTCGAGTGGGCGCATCGGCTCGCCTGCATTAGTCGCGATCCGATAGATCACCTGGTTGATGCCCGAGGCCGTCCAATGTTCCTCGGCTTCAGATTCTTCCACCGCGATAGCAAACGCAGCCCGCATCGCCAAATCATTGATCTCGGCTTCGACTGCTTTCTCCAGCTTGCGTGCCACCTCCAACCGCTTGCGCGAAGCGCCGCGAGCGGCCTTGCGGTAATGCTCGGCCGCAACCGCCAGTTGCGCCCGCAGTTCCGCGAGCACCTGATCCTTGTTCTCCACTTCCAGGAGCTTCCGCCTAACCTCTTCGCCGTAAGGAATCACCTGCCCTAGCGCAGGCCCATACTTGCGTTTCAGCCGGTCCAGCAACGCCAGCCGCTCTTCGATTTCCGCCAGCCGCTCCGGAGAAGCCTGAATTCCTCCGGCATAATCGCGGAGCGTCGCTCCCACATCCTCCACGCTGATGCGTGCCGATTCCAGCGCGGCCAGCGCCTCTTGAAACTTCGGCTCGTAGCGGGCCAGTTCTTCCAGATGCTTTTGGGCGGCACGCAGGCTCGACGAAGTCGAAGCGTTGCCTTCATAAAGAAGATCGAAGGCGTTGATCGCGGCGCCATAAATTTTTTCGGCGTTGGCAAGCACGCGCTTCTCGGCTTCCAGCCGCTCGTCCTCGCCCGCAGCAAGACGCGCCTCTTCAATCTCGCGCGACTGGAACTTCCACAGGTCCAGCATCCGCATGCGGTCCTGTTCGTTCTGCTCTAAGTCCGCGATGCGGTCGTGCAATGTGCTTCCACCCGCTAAACGCCGTCGCCACATCGTCCAACTCGACTCCCCCATACGCGTCAAGCAGACCCTGGCGAGCCGCCGCATCGAAGTGCACGATCGATTCGTTTTGCGCGTGAATCGTTCCCAGATGCCCGGCGAGTTGCCGCAGCACTGCAACCGTCGCGGGCTGGTTGTTGATAAACACACGTCCCTTGCCGGCAGCGGCAATCTCGCGGCGTACGATCAGCGACGTATCTTCTCCATCCAAGCCGTTCGCTTCCAGAATCTCGTCAATCGGCTTCGCCGCCGCTCCCTCGCTCTCGAACACACCGACGACGACGGCGCGATCCGTGCCGGTCCGAATGACCTCAGCTGATGCTTTCTCCCCCAGCAGCAAGCCCAGTGCGTCAATCAGAATCGACTTGCCGGCGCCGGTTTCACCCGTCAAAAGGTTTAACCCGCCGGAGAGTTCGAGCACCGCATTGTCAATGACCGCGTAGTTTTCCAGCCGGAGTTCGGAAAGCACAAGAGCCTCAAAATCTGTAAGTTAGGCGCAGCATACCACAACGATTGGCTTCCTCAGAGTGGCGCTCTCCGCCGATGCACAAGTAGCCCTGCAAATGCCCTTCCGATTTTGCGTGCGGGCCGCCGAATCTCGTAAACATAGGCACATGAGAACACTCCCCCTATTCGCAATCTTATTAACGGTCTGCTGCTTGCTCCCCGGTTCAGGTCACGCGCAAGAGTTGAAGTGCCGGCCCGAGTCCCACAGTTTCGGCAACGTGCAGGTCGGCAGTACAGCCAGCTTTTCCTTCGAACTCACGAACATCGGAACCAAGACCTTGACCATCTCGGCGGTTTCCAGGAGAGGAGCAGCTTTTTCCCTCGGCGACTTCCCGTTTCCGGTGAAGCTGCGGCCCGGTAAAAGCATCGCGCTGCCAGTAAACTTCTCGCCCGCCGCGGCGGCGGAAGATAAAGGCGCGGTGGTGATCACGAGCAATGCCCCGACCCCTACCGTGCATCTGAAACTCCGAGGAACCGGCGAAAGCGCAACTGGCTCGAAGGAACTGAACGTCAGTCCGGCTACCCTCAACTTTGGAAACGTCACCGTCGGGAACTCGGCAGCGCTACAAACCACTCTTACGGCCTCCGGTGGGACTGTCACAATTACCTCGGACCCGACCAACAGTTCGGAGTTTGCGGTCAGCGGCATAACCCTGCCCTACCAGCTCAAGGCTGGAGACAGCGTGCAAGCCACCGTCACTTTCACGCCCAATGCGTCTGGTACAGCGTCAGCGACAGCTGGGTTCATCAGTAACGCCAAAGATTCGCCCACCAGCACCGCACTGAATGGTACGGGATTGACGCAGAGCTCCTATTCAGCCGACCTCTCTTGGGAGGCTGGCACCGAAGATATCGTGGGCTACAACCTGTATCGTGGCACGACCCACGGCGGGCCGTATAGCGCCATAAACTCCGCGCTCCTAGCTCAGACCACCTATACCGACAGCACCGTTGCCAGCGGCAATACCTACTATTATGTAGCGACTGAAGTGAACAATCAGGGGCAGGAGAGCGGCTATTCGACCGAAACAAAGGCTGTAGTCCCGTAACATCGTCGCGCGCCTAATCTGGTGGCGCATTCATCCATCGGAGGGCCCATTTTGACGGGCCCTCTGCCGTTTGCGAGCGCTGGGCTCGCTCTCTCATGCAACGAAAACGGTCCGACTCGCATCATGCTCCATCGTTGACCGATGCGGTACCCCAACGCGACTCCCGCCGCCTTCGGACTATAATTTCGAGTAGGGGTTCTTTCCGACGCTAATGCATGTGTCTTCCCTCTTTTTGTCTTTTGTTGGCGGCGAAATCGTTGATCTCGTCCTTCAAACCGGTACGGTAGCCAAGGCCGTCCTTATTCTCCTACTCGCTTTCAGCGTTCTGTCATGGGCCGTGATTCTGTCGAAGTGGATGCTGCTCAGCCGGGCACGAACACAAAGCGCCCGTTTCCTGCGCGCCTTTCGCAAGGCCTCGCGCATGCAGGACATAGCTTCCATGGCTGATCAGTTTCGGGCCAGCCCTTTAGTTGGAGTGCTTGAAGGCGCGGTCGCCGAATTCAAGCTCCAGATGGGCAATAACGGCGGCATCCACAACACGACCGCAATTCAGCGTGCCATGCAAATTTCGTCCTCCGAGGGCATCACTGCTCTCGAGCGCAACGTGATGTGGCTGGCCATCACCGGCGCCGTCACCCCTTTCATCGGATTGTTCGGCACGGTCTGGGGCATTATCGATGCGTTTCACGGGCTCGGCACCGCGGGTGCGGCGACTCTGCGGGCGGTTGCCCGGGCATCTCCGAAGCGCTGATTACAACCGCCGCCGGCTTGGCTGCGGCCATCCCTGCCGTCATTGCCTACAACCTGATCATCGGCTCCATACGTGAACTGGCGTCGCGTAACGACGACTTCTCTCTGGAAATGCTGAATCTCGTCGAGCGCCAGCAGGTACATCCTGTCAGCGAGGTGCGACGCTGATGGCATTCACCGCCGCCAACGGCCGCACCCAAACCGCGCTCTCCGACATCAACGTCACGCCTTTGGTCGATGTCGTGCTCGTCCTGCTTATCATTTTTATGGTGACTGCGCCGGTTCTACAGTCCGGCATTGAAGTCAACGTGCCACATACGCGCACCGTCAAAGAAATCACCGAGGAGCGCCTGGTCATCAGCATCGACAAATCGCAAAGAGTCTTTCTGGGCAACGATCCCATCAATATCAATCAGATTGGACCAACGCTGAGACAGAAGATTCGCGATCCGTTGCACCAGGCGATTTACTTGCGCTCTGACGAAGACGTGCCTTTCGGCGCTTTCGCCACGGTAATGGACGCAATCAAGCAAGCGGGCATCGGGAACGTCAGCATCGTGAACCAACCCATCGACTCCCATGGCAATAAGCACCAATGATCTCGCGCCCAGTGGACTCGGCCGGCCTCTCGCGTGGTCCGCAGGCCTGCACGTGGCCTTTACTGTGTTCGTCATCCTCTATGCCACATTTGTCCCGGGATTCCGCGGCCAGGGTTGGGGCGCTGGCGGAGGCGGCGACGCCATGGGAGCGACGCTCGTGAGCAGCGTTCCCTTGCCCGCCAATCCGCAACAAACCGCCAGCGTGCTGGCGACCGAATCGAAGGGACTGTCGAAATCGGAACCCAAGCCGGAGGAAAAAGAACCGGAAGCGATTCCGATTCCCGACAAGAATGCAAAACTGAAAAAGAAACCCGCACTGACCGCGACTGCGCGCAAACCGGAACCTGAGCCTCCGCAATCGAATCAGATTCCGTATGGTGAAGGCGGACCCGTGAGCGGTCCCTACGCGATGTTCAATGCGGGAGGCGCCAAGGGTGGGTTTGGCTTTACCGGCGGAGGCGGAGATTTCGGCAGCCGATTCTCCTGGTACGTACAAGCGGTGCAACGCAAAGTTTCGGAAAACTGGCTCAAATACGAAGTCGATCCCGGCATCAAAGAGGCGAACCGCGTTTACGTGACCTTCGATATCGGGCGCGACGGTCATCCGTCGCATGTAGCGGTCGAGCAGTCCAGCGGAGTCCCGTCGCTCGATATCTCGGCCATGCGCGCGGTTCAACGGATCGATACTTCTGGCCCCTTACCGCCAGAGTACTCCGGCGGCAAGGTGTCGGTGGAGTTTTGGTTTGATTACAAGAGGTAGTCGCTCGTCGTCGGTCGTTAGTCGTTGGCAAGCCAGTGTAAGGTTTGTCATTCCGAGCCGGAGCGAAGCGAGTGGGCTCGGAGGAATCTGTTCTTAGCGAACGAAGAATAGCGAACGACGAAATAGGAGTCACATTTGAGCAAATCGGCGCAACCAATCCACCGCCTCATTTTCGCAGTCCTCGTTCTCGCATTCGCAGTGACCCCTCCGCGCAGGACTGGATTCGCACGGGCACTGGACTCGGTGTGGAAAAAGTGCGCCTGGCCGCGTCCGATTTCAAAGCCTCGACGCAAGACGCCAAAACGCCGACCTGGGTAAGGCCTTCAACGACACGCTCTGGAACGACCTCGACAACGCTGGCATCTTCGATCTGGTCTCGAAGAGTTTTTATCCTTTGCAAAGTCCGGGCCAACCCTCCGAGGTCAACTTTTCATCCTGGAATTCGCCGCCCCCTAACGCCTCCATGCTGGCATTCGGCAACCTGGGCGCGTCCGGCGACAAAATCACGGTGCAGGGCTGGCTCTACGATCTAAAGAATCAGGCCTCGCCACAGGTGCTCGGCAAACAATACAGCGACGCCGCTACAAGCGAGGCGGTGCGGATCATCGCGCACAAGTTTGCCGACGAAATCATCTTCCGTCTCGGCGGTGGCATCAACGGCATCGCCGAAACCAAAATCTATTTCGTCAGCGACCGCAGCGGCCATAAAGAAATTTGGATGATGGATTACGACGGCGACAACCAGGCCCAAGTCACTCACCTCGGCAGCATTTCGCTCTCGCCACGCATCTCGCCCGATGGCTCTCGCCTAGCCTTCAGTTCCGCACTGAAGAACGGCTGGGAAATTCTGATGTATTCCTTCGATCTTAATCGCATGGTCGCGTTCCCCCGATTCGGAGGCATGAATCTTTCCCCGTCCTGGTCGCCGGATGGCAAGATCGCTTTTTCTTCCTCGCGCAACGGCTATCCCAACATCTACGCGGTCGAGGCCTCCGGCGGAAACTCGCGCCGCCTCACCAACGATAAAGGGCCCGACGTTTCCCACGTGGAATCGTAAGACAGGATCGCAGATTGCATTCGTCAGCGGGCGCACCGGCCTGCCGCAGATCTACACCATGGAAGCCGATGGCACCAATCTCCAGCGCATCACCGATCAGGGTTATGCCGTCTCGCCAAACTGGTCGCCCAATGGTCAGTTTCTGACGTTTTCGTGGATGCGAAAGTACGGCGCAGGCGAACCGGGCGCAAACGATCTTTATCTTAATGGATATCGCCAGCAAGCAATGGGTAGCTGACGCATGATTCCGGGCGCAACGACTTCCCCTGCTGGTCTCCCGATGGGCGGCACATATCTTTCAATCGCATCGAACCGGAAGCGATCAGATCTTCACCATGCTCGCCGATGGCACAATGTGAAGCAGTTGACATTCAAGGGCAACAACACGCAGCCGAATTGGAGCTGGAAGTAAGAAGCGTGTAGGCAGAGCTCAGCTGTGAGTACTCATAGGCTTTTACCCCAAGGGATTTGAAGCACTGAAAGAATTGGAGGAATCAGTGAAACGACAGATAAGAACCTGGACTTTTCTCGTATTTACACTCTGCGTAATTATGTTCCTTGGCGCGTGCGCAGAAGGCCGCGCCGCCACCGCCTCCCGCCCCACCGTCGGCTCAGTCGCCCACGGCGTCGCTCGCGGCGAACCCGAATACCATTAACGCGGGCGAATCGACCACCCTCACCTGGCAGACCACCAATGCCAGCGACGTCAGCATTGACGGCATTGGCCCCGTGGACACCAGCGGATCGCGCCAAGTCACGCCCGCCGCCTCCACCACCTACCATCTGATTGCAAAAGGCGCAGGCGGCACGCAAGACGCCACCGCACGCGTCACGGTTAGCGCAACTCCTCCGCCGGCCGAGCAGCCCCCAGCGGCCAACCTGACCGAACAGGAATTGTTCGCACAAAACGTAAAGGACATTTACTTCGACTATGACAAAGCCGATATCCGGTCCAGCGAACAGGCCGCAATTAAGAGTGACGCTCAGTTCCTTCAGCAGCACGCTTCCATTCACATTACGGTCGAAGGTTATTGCGATGAGCGCGGCTCGACCGAATACAATCTAGCGCTTGGCACAAGCCGCTCCGACTCGGTGAAGACCGCGCTCGTGCAAGCCGGAGTCAGCGGCGACCGCATCAAGACTTACAGCTACGGCAAGGAAAAACCGTTCTGCACGGAATCAACCGAGAGTTGCTGGCAGCAGAATCGCCGCGGTCATCTCGTCTACGAAAAGTAAGGGCGTATCTATCTGATATGTGTGGGGGCGGGGCTATGCCCCGTCCCGATATATCCAATAAGATAAGGTAACCATGAAATTCAATCGCATCTCGCTCGCTCTCGCTCTTTTCTTCACTATCTGGATCACACCCGCCTTCGCGGCCAGCAAGGACATGATCGAGCTGCAAGCTCAGGTCGCGCAGCTGCAGCAGCAGATGACCCAGATGAAGCAGTCCTTCGACGAGCGCATGGGCGTGATGAAGAATCTGCTCGAGCAGAACACCGACGCAGCCAACAAAGTCACCGCTGCGATTGACGGCCTGCAAACGTCGATCACCAAGCAGCAGGCCGACCGCGCCGCGCAGGTCGATCAGATTTCTGGCCAGATTCAGGCCCTCAACGACACCATGGACGAGCTCAAAGTCCGCCTAGCCAAGCTCAGCAAGCAGTTCGATGACTTGCAGGCCTCGCAGCAATCCATGGCCGCGCAGCAGGCGCAAACACAGCAGCAGCAACAGGCCATGCAGCAAGCGCCTCCGCCCGACGTTCTCTATAACAACGCCCTGCGCGATTACAACGGCGGCAGCAACGATCTCGCAACTCAGGAATTCAACGACTACATCAAGTTTTATCCCGATACCGATCTCGCGGGAAACGCGGACTTTTATCTGGCGGAGATTTCTTACAAGGCGGGCGATTATCAAAAAGCGGTAACGGAATACGACTTGGTCTTGCAGAATTTTCCCAGCGGAACGAAGGCCGCGGCTGCCCAGCTCAAAAAAGGATTCGCCCTAATCGAACTCGGCAAGAAAGACGAAGGCGTGCAAGAACTCAAGCACGTCATTCAACGCTATCCGAAAACGAATGAGGCCATTCAGGCCCACGACAAACTGAGAAAGGTTGGAGCCATAACTCCAAAATCGCGTTAGTAATCTTACCGCGCCGAACTCTCCGTAATAGAGCGGCTCACTACGGAATCATCGCGATGCTGCAAACCAGCCTCTTACTTGCGCTCCGGCACCATCACTCCGCCTTCAATTTTCGGAATGCCAAAGTGCCCGCCCAGATGCGACAAGTCCATCGGGCTGATCGATCCACTCGCCACCACATAATCCACTTCGCTGGCCCGCGTCATCAAAACGGCGATGTTGCTCACCGCATTGTTCTCCATGCGAACCCACACATCGGCCGTGGCTCCCTTGGAGTCGCGGTGATTGTTCACCACATGCGTCCAACCTCCAGTGTGGTGTTCGTCCTTCAAGGAATCCAGCGCTTCAGGAGTGTACATTCCCGGCCTCGGATACCGGAAGCTGTGCACCGTTACGCCGCTCACGCCCGCGATCACGCGTCGCAGATCTTCATCGCCGGGGTCGAGCTTCGAGGCAAACACCAGCATCGAGTGGTCGAGTGTGAATTCGGTTTTTGAGGAAGCCGTTTCGCGCAAAGCATCAATGCCACGCAGAGCTTGCTCCTGATGTTGAATGGGCGCCTCATTATGCTGAGCAACGCAAGGTGGGACTGCACAAATCCCACCTACAATTAGCGCAACAACGCGAACAGATCGCATGAACCGGCGACCGGCAGGCAAAGAGTTATCAAGCAAGGATCGTCCCCCAGCCGCAAGGCGCAGCTCGCCTATTATGAACCCATCGTGCCGAAATTAGTTGTATGTTCAGAGAGCGGCTTGGCGTAAACAACCCCATCCCCGCTACTCACCCCGCGTCGGCTGCGGCGGCGGCCTGCTCCCCAGGCGAGCTCGCCCGCAGCGTGACCCAGTCAGTCTGCACGCTCTCCCAACCCTGGATTAGGAATCCATACGATTCAAACAGCCTGCGAATCTTCGGGCGCGTCCAGCCGGCAATTTCTTCGAGAATCGGAACCAGCGTAGCCACAGCGTTGTCGCTCAGCACGGTACGCTTCGCGATCTGGGCTACATGCTTCGATTCTGAAACCGCGATCGTGAACCCATCGTGCCGGTTGACGTGCAGCATCACATGGATATCCGAGCTGCCGTCGCCGACGTACACCACGTGATCCAGTGGCAATTCCAATTCAGCCGCCAGCTGTTCCAGCCGAGCCACTTTTCCATATCCCGCTGTCGCGCGCACCAGGGTTTCAATTTCACCGTTCGTGTTGTATTTGAATTCGGTGCCGAAGATGTGGTCCTGCGGAACGATGCCTTCCAGCGCCGCCTGAATCACTTCCACGGGCGCAGCCGACAGCACGTAAAAGTCGAAGTGGTAACCGTCGATCCGCTGGTCCAAAATCTCGTATACCTGCTGGATGTTGTCCTTCAGGCGAATGCGCTTTCCCACTTCGACTAGATGATGACGCCGCACTTTGGCGCGAAATTCCGGGTCATGCAGCAATAGGTAGGAGAGTTCGGCACCCTGCTGCACCAGGTTCAGCTGCGCCATGCCCTTGGTTTTGCGTTCGAATTCCAGAACAGAAATGCCCACCAACTCGCTCAGAACATAGCCCGTATCGTTGAAGGTCAAAGTCTGATCGAAGTCACTGGCAAATAAATAGTGTTTACGATTATTGCTAGCCATAGTCTATCTTAGACTAAACACCCTGTTAAAGGACGATAAAATTTTCCGATCACTGCGATTACAACAACTTACAGCGGCGATTTTGGGTGACGCAGCGCTCCAGCGCTGCGATGAACGCCGACTCTAGACTGGGGCTTTAGCCCCTGACGAAATCGCTTACCGCGTCTGCATTTGTTAAAACGCTTTTCTCTGCGCCCCCGCATCCAAAAGCTCCATTGCCCAGCCTCGCCATTAAGCGTAGCCTGAAACTGTCTAGGGAAGTTTCGGATTGAGCGACCGTGTTTCCTCCGTGCTCTTCTGTGTACCACGTGATGACGGTCTTTTGCCGGCGCCAATCTCAGGTTTTCTAGGTTAAAGCAATTCAAGAGAGGTCCTATGCCCCAAAGCGCCAGCGATCATCTCCGCAACGATGCCGACCGTGGCAAAGGCTCCATGGAGCCCGACGAACGCAACCAGGCCGGCAATAACTCCATGCGAGGCCAGCTTTCTCACCGCGACAAGAATCCCCTGGTCGAAGGCGCCGACAGCGATTTCCCCGAGCCCGGCCAAAGCCCCGAACACTCGTTTGAGGGGGAAGAGACGAAGAAGAAGTAGCGGCGCTGCCGACGTATTTTCAAACTCAGAATTGTCTGCGGTTGGATTGTTACCGGTTTTTAATCGAGTGGTCGAGGTGCAGAAGCTGCTTCGTCAAAAGTATCTCCAAGAACCTCACGCTCAATGTCATCTTTGGGCGATATTCCGTGAGAGAACGTCCACGGTCACTCAGCGATTGGCAAAATATCCCGATACACTCATTTAGGTACGTGACACCGGCACGAATCGTCGTCGGACCTTGAGTCGTTTCGCCTTTCTCCGTCATCTTTACTTTGTTGTCTTCGTCCTGCATCAATGTGACTGCATCAATTCCAATTCCCAACTCATAAGGAAAAACTATGCCCCGCATGAAAGCAGTCCAAATCAACAAGCCCGGTGGAAATTTTGAACTCGTCGAACGCAATATTCCTGAGCCCGCTCGCAGCCAGGTCCGCGTCAAGGTGGAAGCCTGCGGCATCTGCCACAGCGATGCGTTGGTAAAAGAAGGCCACTGGCCTGGAATCCAGTACCCGCGCGTCCCCGGACACGAAATTGCCGGCCGCATCGACGCCGTCGGCGACGGAGTGACTCAATGGCAGCCCGGCCAGCGCGTCGGCGTCGGCTGGCATGGAGGCCATGATTTCACCTGCGAATCCTGCCGCCGCGGCGACTTCACACTCTGCAAGAACGGGCAAATCACCGGCATCTCCCACGATGGCGGCTACGCCGAATACACGATCGCCCATGCCGAAGCGGTCGCCGCAATTCCGGAAGACCTCCCCGCCGCCGACGCTGCGCCGCTGCTATGCGCCGGCATCACGGTCTTCAACGCGCTGCGCAACTCGGGCGCGCGCCAGGGCGATCTAGTTGCGGTTCAGGGCATCGGAGGCCTTGGCCATCTCGGCGTTCAATATGCGCGCCAGATGGGATTCCGCACCGTCGCCATCGGCCGCGGCGCCGACAAAGAGCCTCTCGCCCGCAAGCTGGGCGCGCATGACTACATCGATTCCACCGCCGGCAATCCCGCCGACGCGCTGCAAAAACTCGGCGGAGCGCGCGTGGTTCTCGCCACCGCGCCCGATTCGAAATCCATGTCAGCCCTCATCGACGGGATCGGCCCAGCGGGCAGGATGATGGTCGTAGGCGCAGGCTTCGAGTCTTTGACGGTGACTCCAATTCAACTGATCGGCCAGCGGCGCGGCATACAAGGCTGGCCGGCCGGATCCGCCATCGACTGGGAAGACACCCTGAAGTTCAGCGTCCTGACCGGAGTCCGTCCGATGATCGAGAAGTATCCCTTGGAAAAAGCAGCCGAAGCGTATCAGCAAATGATCAGCGGGAAAGCCAGGTTCCGCGTCGTGCTAACGATGGAGTGAGTGTAGGGCGGGCACCCCGCCCGCCCAAGCTTGCGTAAGGGCGGGCGCATTGTCCGTCCCCGCCGAGCAAGTCTTGGGGCCAACACCTTGCGCTCAGACAACAACTGCACTACACTGTAGTGCATGAAGACTGATGTCTATAGCTGGCGGGTCTCGGCGCAAAGAAAAGCTGAACTGGAAAGCGAGGCCAGGCGCGAAGGCACTTCGCTTGCCGGCCTGCTCGAACAGATTACGGCCGACTGGCTGCAGGAGCGCCGCAATTCTCACAATGGCGACGAAAAAGAGCAGGCGGCCATCCGCCGTCGAGCTGCCGCCGCCATCGGCTCCGTTCATGGAGGCGATCCCACGCGATCTTCGAGAGCGTCTGAGTTGGTCCGCGAGGTCCTAAGAAAGCGCTATGGCCGTTAGCGCCCTGATTGACACGGGTGTAATCCTCGCTCTGATTGACCGCAGTGACCGGTGGCACAAACCATGCGTAGAAACCTACGACAAAATTCCGCTTCCCATGCTAACGACGGAAGCCGTTTTGGCGGAAGTGTTCCATCTCACGTATCGTAACCTCCGCGACGTGAGGGGTGTTTGGACTCTGCTCAACTCGGGTGCCATTCGCATGGCTGCGATCGCTCATGAAGAGCTACCCGATATTCATACGCTCATGCACGACTACGCCGATCGCCCGATGGACTTCGCGGATGCGACCCTGGTGCATCTCGCGGCCCGTGAGGGTATCAGCTTGGTTTTGACTGTGGATCACGGCGATTTCGAGACCTACCGCATCGGGGGGCGAAAGAAATTCACAATCTTGCCGGAACGGCAGTTCAAGTAAAACAAAGCCGGTCCCGCGTGGGACCGGCTCACTAACCACCAAATTGCTGACCACTGCACACCAACCACTGCCCACTGCTACCGCAACTCCGCCATGCACTTCTCCAGCGCTTCCCTGCTTGGCCGCGTAATCGATTCCGGCAGCGTCGCCAGTGGCTGATCGGTCACATTCAGCATGTCGATAAAGCTCGGGGCCTTCGCGTTGATGTAGAAGACTCCCGTCAGCACTTCGCCTTTCGCGTGCGATTCCATCAATCGCTGCACAGCTTTGATCTTGTCCGTCGGATCGTACTCCTCTTCCAGCTTGCGCAGCCGCAGACTCGACCCATCATGCATGGTCACTTCAAACGTCGTGCCTGCATCGTAATCGACGTTGATCTCCTCGAACGACGGAACGAAGCTGACTTCGTGCAGCGGCTCTTCATGCGCCTGCATGTATTTGTAAGATTTCGTAGACCCCTCGTGATCGTTAAACGTCACACATGGGGAAACCACATCGAGCATTACCGTGCCGTTATGCGCAATCGCCGCCTTCAGCATGGTATGCAGTTGTTTCTTGTCGCCCGAAAACGATCGCCCCACGAACGTCGCGCCCAGCTGAATCGCCATCGCACAGGTGTCGACCGGAGGCAGATCATTCACCACGCCACTCTTCAGCGTCGATCCCAAATCCGCCGTTGCCGAAAATTGGCCCTTCGTCAGCCCATAGCAGCCGTTGTCTTCGATCACATAAATGATCGGAAGATTCCGCCGCATCAGGTGAATAAACTGCCCCGCGCCAATGGAAACCGTATCGCCATCGCCGGTTACGCCCAGAGCGAGCAGATTCTTGTTCGCCAGCATCGCCCCCGTCGCCACCGACGGCATGCGCCCGTGTACGGAATTAAAGCTGTGCGAGCGATTCATGAAATACGCAGGGCTCTTCGACGAGCATCCAATGCCGCTGAACTTCGCCACCCGCTCCGGCGGGACGCCCATCTCATACATCGCGTCGATGATGCGCTCCGAAATCGCGTTATGTCCGCAACCCGCGCACAGCGTGGTCTTGCCGCCGCGATAGTCGATCACCTGCAATCCAAGTCGATTTGTTTTAGGAGTTGGAGTCGAAGCCGGTGTTCCTGTGGTCCCCATTTACTTGCCCTCCATCATCATCAGTTCGTCCGTCACCGACCGCGCGTCAATCGGCAATCCGTGAATGTGGCAGATCGACCGCAATCGCGGCGTCAATTCCGGCTTGATGTCCAGCTTGATCAGGCTCGCCATCTGCCCGTCGCGATTTTGCTCGACAACATAAATTCGCTCGTGCCGCTCAATAAATTCATGCACCTCGCGCGTAAACGGATAAGCGCGGACACGCAGATAATCCGTCTCCACTCCATGCTCTTTCGCTAGTTGATCGCGCGCCTCAATGATCGCCCAGTGCGAAGTGCCGTAGGCGATAATGCCAATTTTCGCCTTGCCCCTTCCCGCTAGCTCTGGCCTCGGCACAAAGGAACGCGCCGTCTCGAACTTTTTATTAATGCGCTCCATGTTGCGTTCGAAATCGTCAGGACGTTCGCTGTACTGCGCCTTCTCGTTGTGTCCGCTGCCGCGCGCAAAATATGCCGCCGCCGGATGATCCGTCCCCGGCAGCGTGCGATAGCCCACGCCGTCGCCGTCAACATCCTTGTAGCGGGCAAATCCGCCGAGCCGTTGCAGGTCTTCTTTGTCAGCACCTTTCCGCGCTCAATCGGCTTCTCGGGATAAGGAAAGGGATCCGACATCCAGTTATTCATGCCAAGATCCAGATCCGACATCACGAATACCGGCGTCTGGAATCGCTCCGCCAAATCGAATGCATCCTGCGCCATGGTGAAGCATTCGATCATGGAATTTGGAAACAGCAGGATGTGCTTGGTATCGCCGTGGCTCAAAAACGCCGTCGAGAGCACATCGCTCTGCGCCGTGCGCGTTGGCAAGCCGGTCGATGGCCCCACCCGTTGAATATTCCAGATCACTGCCGGTACTTCCACGTAATACGCCAGCCCAGTAAACTCCGCCATCAGCGAAATCCCCGGACCCGCCGTCGCGGTCATCGCGCGCGCACCAGCCCATCCCGCGCCAATCACCATGCCAATCGCCGCCAGTTCATCTTCCGCCTGCACAATCGCGAAGGTCGCCTTGCCATCCGGCCCAACGCGATACTCCTTCATGTAGTCGATCATCGTCTCCACCAGCGACGACGACGGAGTAATCGGATACCAGGTCACCACCGTGCATCCCGCAAACATGCTGCCCATTGCAGCGGCGGAATTGCCGTCGACGATGATCTTGCCCTTCGTCTTATCCATGCGCGCAATGTAGAAAGGATCGCGCTTCTTCAGATTGGCTGTCGCATATTCGTGCCCAGCCTTGGCTGCCGCCAGATTCAACGCAGCCGCCTTCGCCTTGGTCGCAAACTGCTTGCGGATGGCGTTCTCCACTTCGGCAAACTCAATCTCCAGCAGCTGCGCCGCCACGCCCACGTAAATCATGTTCTTGATCAGCTTGCGCAGCTTGGCTTCCGTGCACACCGCCGCCACCAGCTTGTCATAGGGGACGGCATAAAAAATCAGATCGTCGCGCAGCTTGTCGAGCGCCAGCGGCTCGTCATAGAGCACGCTCGCTCCCGGAGCCAGCGTCTTCACGTCTTCCTGCGCCGTCTCCGCGTTCATCGCAATGAGAAGATCGATTTCCTTCTTGCGTCCAATGTAGCCATCTTTATTGGCGCGAATGGTGAACCACGTCGGCAGTCCCGCAATATTGGATGGAAACAGATTCTTGCCCGAAATCGGCACGCCCATCTGGAAGATGCTGCGAAGAAGAACTGTGTTTGAACTCTGCGACCCCGACCCATTCACGGTCGCAACCTGTATGCTCATGTCGTTGACAACGCGTCGCTGCCCCAGCTGACCGGATGATTCCCGGGGCACAATATCGGTAGTCGCCATTCCTATACCTTCCTTGTTCTGACCTTCTCTGACCGGGCAAACCCCATTCGCCCGTGAGTGTTCGAGGAGCGGAAAATTATAACGTCGTATTATAGCGCCGCGCCCAGCGAAAAATATGAGCAGGACT
>CAWDPB010000032.1:0-49533 GCA_963804075.1 uncultured Acidobacteriaceae bacterium
GCCGATACGTCTCGGGGCCAGCGTCATCGACATTGGCGGGCTTGATGTCGCGATGGATCACACCCTGGCGATGCGCGTAGCCGAGGGCGTCGGCGAGTTGCTGGCCGATATCGCAGACGCGGTCGAGGGTGAAGCGCGCGCCTTTTTTGATGGCACTGTCGAGGGTGCGGCCCTCAACAAACTCCATGACGAGAAAGGGCGCGCCTTCGTGCTCGCCCACGTCGAAGACGGGCACGATGCCGGGATGAGCCAGCACGCCGGAGGCGCGGGCCTCACGATAAAAACGCGCGCGGTATTCCTCGCTCTGCTCGCCGCTGAGGGCTGCGGAATGGATGGTCTTGAGAGCCACGGTGCGGCCGACGGCGGGGTCGGTCGCCTTGAAGACGCTGCCCATGGCGCCGCGTCCCAGTTCGGCGACGATTTCGTATCTTCCTATGAAGGTCTGGGCGGCCATGGTGTGGATTGTATCAATACAACAGGGACTAAGGGACCAGGGACTTAGGGACTAGACCGCAGAAAACTCGGCTCAGGCTGCTGGGCGGTAACGCACCACGAGCAGGGTGATGCTCTCTCCCTGCATGCCATACGGATAGCCGCTGCCATCCAAAGACTCATGATGCGACGCAACCGCCTGTGCGATGCGGTCGATATCTGGAATCGCGCGCAGCACATCCACGCCGAGTTGCGGATGAGTTTTCATCACTGCGAGTTCATCGTCCGTGAGAGCGCCGGATTTATTCAGGATGCCTTCGTCAACGAACAGCTTGCCCAAGTCGTGCACGCGTCCGGCAAAGGCTGCATCCGCTACTTCCTCGGCCGAAAGATTCAGGGCGCGCGCAATGATCTCCGCGTAGTGTGCGCATTTCTCGCCGTGGCCGGCGGCGTTGGGTTCGCGCAGCTCCGCGGCCTGCGCCAGCGCCTCCACGGCCTCGCGCAGCGGGTTTGTTTCGTCCTGGTCTGCGCTTGTTCCCAGCTTGCGCAGAGTGGCTACCAATTCTTCCATGTGATTCGAACCTGGCTGCTCACGCTGCAAGAATCCTTCGATGTACGCGGAAATGAGCTGGCGCTGCACGGCTGAGCCTTCGCGAAATGGCTCGGCGGTGGCCACTTGATTCCCGCCAGCGCGCTTGGAGACGTACATACCCGCGTCGGCCACGCGAATCAGTTCTTCCATCGCGAATCCGTGCATGGGGAACGTGGCGACGCCGAAGCTGCCGGTGATGCGATGCTCTTCGAGCATGGGGTCGGTCGCCAGCCAGAGCCGGAGCCGTTCCGCGAGCACCTGTGCCTGATCGATTCCGGTCTCCGGCATCAGAATGATGAATTCGTCTCCGCCGTAGCGCGCGACCACGTTCGACTGGCGGCATTTCTGCTCCAGCAGACGCCCGACGCGCGCCAGCACCAGATCTCCTTCCAGGTGGCCAAGCGAGTCATTGACTTCCTTGAATTTGTCCAGATCGATGAGAACGACCGAAAATGGCCGTCCCGAGCGCGAAGCCCGCTTCCACTCCGAACTGAGCGCCTCCCAGAAGAAGCGGCGAGTTTTAATCCCGGTCAAGCCATCCGTGATCGATTGCTGTTGCAGCTTCTGGAAGACGAACGAATTGTGCAGGGCGGTCGCCAGCAGGTCGGCGAGAGTGTTCAGAATCAGGACATCCTGTGGCGCGAACGCGTTCTCAGCGCGGCTTTCCACGTTAAGCACGCCCAGCAGAGTGTCGCCATAACTGATCGGTAGGCAGAGTACAGCTCGCGACTCCGGGAGCACCCCGGCCAACTGGCCGGCTCCCACGCTCTGCACCAAGGCACTGACGCGTGTGCGCGCGACTTTGCCGAGCACGCCGGTTCCGAGAGCAACCCGCCGCCCAAGCGTCAGCGAGGTCGTTCCCGCCTCCGCTTTGATTTCAATATCCTTGGTGGCGTAATCCATAATGCCGATCCCGATATGGTCGTAGCGGAAGATCTTCTGGATTTCGCGGACGATGTCGGCCATCATCTGCTCGGCGTCTTCGCTCGAGATCGCCATCTTGGAAATGTTATTGAGGAATGCGAGATGCCGCGCCCGGCGCTGCTCTTCGGTGAAAAGCCGTGCATTCTCAATCGCCACACCCAACTGGCCGGCTGCCGTCTGCATGACGGCAAGATCGCGCTCGTGAAACTGATATTCGCGTTCGGTGCTCAACGCCGCCATCACGCCCGCGGGTTTGCCGCCCAGCAAAATCGGCACGGCGCAAAACGATTTCGCCGCCCGCGGCGGAACGAAATCGACTCCCAGATTCGTCCGCGTCTGTTCCAGATCCGATTGAATCAACAACGGCTGCCCGGTTCGCAGGATATGTTCGGTCAGTCCATTGGCAATTTTGCGCGATCGCCGCGGACGCACCAGCCCATCTTCGATTTCCAACTCGAAGCGCAGTTCGTCTTCATTCTGAAATGCGATGAAGAACGAGCTGGTATCGAAGATGCGGCCCAGCTCGGCCTGCACCGTGCGCAACACCTCGTCCTGATTGAGATGAGAGCTGATGGCCTGTCCGATTTGGGTGAGTAGTTCGAATTCCTTGGTGCGGCGTTGTGCCTCGTGCATGACGACGTAGTTTTCCAGCGTGAGCGCAATTTGCAGCGAGAGGCCGATCAGCAGCCGCAGGTTCGACGATCCAAACATGCGCCGTTCTGCATGCGGGAACAGAATCACGCCAAAGTTGTGCTCCCGCGTTTGCAGGCTGACGGCCATCATGTCGCCGATATCCTCGGAAAGCAGCGCCTGCTTGAAGGCCGCGAACTTCCCGCCGGAAAGCGCGGGCAGCGGCTCCTCCAGATCAGCGAGATTCCTGAACGTAACCACCCCGCCACGGCGGTAAGCCAGCTCCGCGATGTATTCTCCCGCTTCCGTTTTCTGCAGCTTATCCAGGAACTCGGGCGAAAAGCCCTTTTGGACGGAAGGAACAGTGCCGCGCCACTGCGCCGAAATAAAAATAGCTGCGCGACGCGCGGGTAGCGGCGCGATCAGGCGGTCGACAAACGCCTGCAGGCTGGGCACAAGATCGTTGGCGGAGAGCAGTCGGCGCGGATCGGTGCCGAGCGTCGAAAAGGCGAGCGCATTTTCCTGCACCGCGTTGCGCTCGTTTTCAAACAGCACCATTACCATCGCAATCGCGAGCATTGTCTGGGGAATCGGGCCGAGAAAACCGCCCAGCCGTCCCACACTCTGAAGAAACGGATCCCGGAACTGCCCCGCGCCCATGAGCGCGCCCCACAGCGCCAGCGAGAATGCGAGCATGCGGAAGGCGATGGAATCCCGCCGAAAGCCATAGCGGTAATAATGAAAAGAGGAATAGATGAGAACGGCGGCCAGCCCCATCTCCAGCCGCAGATACATGGGAACGGTTGCGTCTTCGCGATACGTGCCGCCCGCAAAGTGCGCGTAAACGCCTATCGCAGCGAGCGCGAGCAAACCAAGCACAATCGCGCTGTCATACCATTTCAGCTGAAATGGCTCCTTCATCAGGCGCGTCGAGGCAAACACGCACGCAGCCATGACGACGAGAAGCGCAGAACTGAGCGCCGAAAGCCAGACCGACGGGCCGCGGAAGTGGGCTACTGCCTCAATCGCGTAGTGAAGCGTGTAAGCGGCCCAGGCCAGTTGCCAGGCGCGAAAATAGCTGTGACGGCTTTGCTCGTAGAGGTAGGTGAAAACGAGGAGGACCAGGAGCGCGACGGCTCCCGGAACCAGCACCAGATCGGTGGCAACGTTGCTCATCGTCCCTCAGTCAGTCAAGAATGGCGTTCGTCAAGAATGACGGCGCACCCGGACGGCGGTTCGATCGACTCAATGATATAGCCGAAAGCTGGCAGAATCGCTGTCTTCCGGTGTTATCCGCCCTGGGTACGGCGCGTTTTCAGTATCTTCTTTTATTAGGATGCCGCAGCGCTAGCCGGTTTTTCGGGCAGAAGTTACCTTGGTAACCGGGGGTAACCGGGATGTAAGCGTTGGGCGTTAGGCGCTAGTTTGAGTTCCGAAGCCGAGAGCCGAGAGCCGAGAGCCAAAAGCCAGAGCCCAGAGCCCAAAGCCCAAAGCCCAAAGCCCAAAGCCTATATACTCGAACGTTATGCTTCGCGTCCGATTCGCTCCATCTCCCACTGGTTTTCTGCATGTAGGAAGCGCCCGCACATTCATTTTCAACTGGCTCTACGCCCGCCGCAATGGAGGAACGATGATCCTCCGCCTCGACGACACCGACGTTGAGCGCAACACCGAAGCCAGCGTGAATTCTATTTTCGATGGCTTGCGCTGGCTCGATCTCGGCTGGGACGAAGAGTACAAGCAGTCCGAGCGCTTGGCTCTCCACCGCCAGATTGCCGAGTCCATTTTTCAGAAAGGCCTCGCCTATCGCGACTTCACGCCTGCTCATACCGGCGACAGCGAAAAATCGGGAGCTGGACAAACCTGGCTGTTTAATCCAGGGATGCGCGAGCTGCTGCGCGCCGAGAGCGACCGGCGCGCCTCCAGCGGAGAGCCCTTTGCGCTCCGCTTCCGTGTGCCGCGCGGCTCCGGAGAGCAGGTGCGCTTTACCGACGCGGTGTATGGCGAGCAAATCAAAGCCGCCGATGACGTCGAGGATTTCGCGCTTCTGCGCAGCGATGGCATGCCGACGTATCATCTGGCCTCATGCGCGGACGATGTTGATCTGCGCATCAGCCACATTATTCGCGGCCAGGACCATCTTTCGAACACCTACAAGCACGTTCTGATTTTTGAAGCCGCCGGAGGCAAGGCGCCGCAGTTTGCGCACCTGCCGCTGCTGGTCGCGCCCGATGGTTCGAAGCTCTCGAAGCGCCGCCACGGCCCGGTCGTGAGTGTCACCACTTATCGCGACGCCGGGTTTCTTTCCGCAGCCTTCATGAATTTTCTCTGTCTGCTGGGCTGGTCGCCGAAAGACGACCGCACCTGCATGACCCGCCAGGAACTGATCGACGCTTTTTCGTTGGAAGGCATCAATCGCGCGAACGCCGTGGTGAATTTCAAGGAGCTGAGCGGCGCGGAGGGCGCGGCGCCCACTGATGTTGGCGTAGCCTCTCCGGCTGACGTGGTTGTTCCCTCCGCCAACCTCGCCATTCCGAACGAAGTGAGGAATCCGCATTTTTACCCGGAAGAGACTTTCGATCCGAAAGCGCTCTGGCTGAATGCCGAGCACATTCGCGCCCTGCCGGTTGCCGAGCTGAGCGTGCACCTGCTGCCGGTCGTTCACGATGCCGGATTTCAGGTGACGCCGGAGAAGATGCTGGCGATTACGCCGCTCATCCGCGAGCGCATCAAGCTGTTGCGAGATGTGCTCACCGCAGCCGATTTTTTCTTTGTTCGACCGGCTTCCGCCCTATGATCCGGCCGAACTCATTCCGCAAAAAGGCGACGCCGCGATGGCGGCCAAAGTTCTGGCGCGGGCACGCGAAGTGCTCGCCCAAACTGAATTCACCCACGATGCCCTGGATCACGCTCTGCGCGCGGCCGCGCAGGAACTGGAGCTTAAGGCTGGCCAGATGTTCCAGCCGATCCGCGTAGCCGTCTGCGGAAGGAAGAACGCTCCTCCGCTGTTTGAGACGCTGCAGGTGCTGGGGAAAGAAACGACGCTGGCGAGAATCGAGCAGGCGATTCAGAAAGCCAAATAGGACGCTCCGCTCCGAAAGAAGGACCACTCCCGATGGTCCAAGAGACAGTGTTCTCGCACGTTGACAACGGTACCGTATATGTTACCATTAAATATCGAGGTTCTGGAATACCTTGACGGCGCAGGCCGAAGCCCATTCGCACGGCGCAGGATCGGTGGGTAGATTACAAGCAAAGGAAGAAATAAGTGCCATGCCGTTGACTCGCGACTTCAAACAAACCATTCAAGCCCGGGTCCGCCGCGACCCGGCTTTCCGCAAGGAGTTGCTGCGCGAGGGGGTGGAGAGCTTTCTTTGCGGAGATGTCGAAACCGGCAAAGCAGTGCTGCGCGACTACATCAACGCCACCATAGGATTCTCTGAACTCGCAGACGCGACGGATCACTCTGCCAAGAGCCTAATGCGCATGTTGGGTCCATCGGGTAATCCTCAGGCGCGCAATCTGTTTGAGATCGTCGAATTTCTTCAGCAAGCGGGAACGCGTTCGCTTCCGTGTGGCTGCGGCCGCGCGATAGCCTGGCTCGGCGAGTGTCACTCCGGCCCGTCAATTTGAGGGAAGAATAAGCTCCGCGAACGCGGAGCCCGAGCCTACTTCTGCATTTGCGCCGCCCGTTGGTGCGCGTCGGCAGCTTCGTTCAACATTCCTCTATTTTTGTAAACATCGGCGAGCAGATTTTCGTTGTCGGGATCGTCGGCTTTCTCGCGCTGCTTGAGTAACGAAGCGATGGCATCGTCATATTGCTTGAGCCGCGCCTGCTCCAAGCCTATGTTGTAGTTGATGCCCTGATAGTTCGAGTCAATCGCCGCCGCCCGCTGATACTCGGCCAGGGCCTCGGCATCCTGATGCTGATCCGAGAACGCCGCTCCCAGCCCCGTGTGTCCGTCGGCGCTGTTGGCATTGATCTTCAGCAGTTGCGTAAACGTATCCTGCGCCTGCTTCGGCTGCTTCAGCTCCATGTAAACCAAGCCGAGATCGTAGTAGGCGCCGTCATCCTGCGGACGCAGCGCGATCGCGCGCCGCAATTCGGCGGCGGCATTTTGATAATCGTGCTTTGATATATATGCGCGCGCCAACGCTTCATGGGCCGCGGCGAAATTCGGACGCTGTTTCACGGTCTTTTGTAGCTCGGAGATCGCTTCGTCCGATTTCCCTTCATCCAGAAATCCAACGCCGTTCTGCGCGTGGACCATGTAGGCTCGCGAATGACGAAGCCACAGCACTCCGCCAGCCACCATCGCCACCCCAACCAGCAACACCGCAATACGCCGAAAGATAGCATCGTGAGCGGGCGCGACTCGGGCAATGAGTGCGCCCAGGATCAGGCCCATAACCAGCCCGCCGATGTGGGCAGCGTTATCGGTCCGCGCGATCACCGCGCCGAAAAAGAGGTTGTATCCGGCAAAAATCAGCAGGCTGCGCATGGTTCCAGCGAGCGCCGGGCGCGGCAGCGAAAATTCGCCAAGATAAAACGACGCGATCAAAGCCCCGGCAATCCCGAAGATCGCTCCCGACGCCCCAACGCTCAGCACGCCCGGATTCCACCACAAACTGGTCAGGCTGGCTGCCACGCCACAGATCGCATAGACAATGGCGAACGTCCAGTGGCCATAAACCGATTCCGCGAGCCGGCCCAATTCCCACAGGCACCACATATTGAAAGCAATGTGCAGCAGTCCGCCGTGAACAAACACACAGGTCAGCAACCGCCACCACTGCCCGCTTACGGTCAATGGCCCATAATTCGCGCCCCAGTGCACCAGGTCTTGGCCGGTAGGATTCTGGAGCATCGAAGTGCCCAGCGCCAGCAGCATGGCGAGAAATACCGCAATGTTCGCCCCAAAAATCACCTGCGTGACCGCCATGGAACTCGATTGCCGCCGCAGCCACGGAGCCGTCTCCACCCGCTGGTAGCCGGAATCGTCGCCGCGCTGCTGGGCCTCGTGCTGCTTGCACCACTGGCAAGTCTTGCTCAGGGTGAAAGGCGGAAGCTGCCGGCCGCATTGTACGCACTGCGCCATTGGACATATAGAATACAAGAGTATGAGTCCAACGAACTCGCCTTCATCCAGCGAAGTCGCGCCCAACGCGCCCGCCGAGCCCCGGCCATCCAGTTTCATCCGCGACATTTTCATCGAAGATCTAAAAGCAAAGAAATTCGGCGACGCCGTCGTCCAGACGCGTTTTCCTCCCGAGCCGAACGGCTATCTGCACATCGGCCATGCAAAAGCCATCTGCATAGACTTTGGCCTGGCCGACGAATTCGGCGGTAAGACCAATCTTCGCTTTGACGACACCAACCCCGAAAAAGAAGAGCAGGAGTATGTGGACGCCATCCAGCGCGACGTGCGCTGGCTTGGTTTCGACTGGGAGCGCCTCTGCTACGCCTCCGATTACTTTGACCAGCTCTACGAATGGGCGGTCAAGCTGATCAAAGACGGCAAAGCCTATGTGGACGATCTGACCGCTGAACAGATCCGTACGCATCGAGGAACGCTCACCGAGCCGGGCAAGCCGAGCCCGTATCGCAACCGCTCCGCCGAAGAAAATCTCGGCTTATTCGAGCGCATGCGCAAGGGCGAGTTCCCCGATGGCGCACGCGTGCTACGCGCCAAAGTCGACATGGCGTCGCCGAACATCAATATGCGCGACCCGGTCATGTATCGCATCCTGCATGCCGAGCATCACCGCACTGGCAACAAGTGGTGCATCTATCCCATGTACGATTACGCGCACGGGCAATCGGATTCGATTGAGCGTGTCACGCATTCGATGTGCTCGCTCGAATTCGCCGATCATCAGCCCATCTACCGCTGGTTTATCGAGCAGCTCGGCATCTTCCCTTCGCAGCAGATCGAATTCGACCGCCTCAGCCTCACCTATACGCAGATGAGCAAGCGCAAGCTGCTCAAGCTGGTTCAGGAAAAGCACGTCACTGGGTGGAACGATCCACGCATGCCAACGCTTTCAGGGATGCGCCGTCTCGGCTACACGGCGGAAGCGATCCGCAACTTTGTCGCCGCCGTCGGCGTGTCGCGCACCAACGGCATCGTCGATCTCGCCATGCTCGAGCACTTCGTCCGCGAAGATCTCAACAAGCTCGTGCCGCGCGTCATGGCCGTTCTGCGACCTTTGAAAATTGTGATCGATAACTATCCTGACGGCCAGACCGAAGAAATGGACGCGGTGAACAACCCCGAGGATCCGGCGGCTGGGTCGCGCAAAGTACCGTTCTCAAAGGTGCTCTACATCGAACAGGACGACTTCCGCGAAGAGCCGCCGAAGAAGTACTACCGGCTTTCGCCAGGCATGGAGGTCCGGCTGCGCTATGGCTACTTCATAACCGCGAAAAGCGTGGCGAAGAACGACAAAGGCGAAGTGGTCGAGGTGCATTGCACCTACGATCCGGCCACGCGCGGCGGCAACGCGTCCGATGGCCGCAAGGTGAAATCGACCATTCATTGGGTCTCAGCCGCTCATGCCATCGACGCCGAGGTGCGGCTTTACGACAAACTTTTCAGCAAGGAAAATCCCGATGACGTTCCGATTGGGCAGGATTTCACGGCCAACCTGAATCCGAACTCACTGGAAGTTGTCGAGCAGGCGAAACTGGAGCCTTCGCTCGCTAATGCTCCCGTGGAAGGCCGCTATCAATTCGAACGGCTGGGCTATTTTTGCGTGGACTCCGATTCCAAGCCCGCCAAGCCGGTCTTCAACCGCACCGTCGCGCTGAAAGACGCCTGGGCGAAGATTGAAAAACGCGCCGGGTCGTAATGAGCTGCGCTGCAACAAGTCATAGCAAGGAAGTGGGACGGCTCTTGTCCGTATTTTCCGCGACGCCCTGCTCCAGGCCCAGGCGCGGACTGGTTTCCGCCGCGTGGAAACCCTTCGGCGCTCGCTGTTGAATCTTCGCCCCGCCTAGGCTTTCCGTTCCATCTCCATAATTGCCTTGACAACGCCGGTCGATGCGTCGCCGAACTCGCTGTGCGCCCCTAGTGCGACCTCGCCGCTCACGTTCTGTCCTCGATCCGCTTTGATAATGATGTCGGCCGCCGCCTTATGAAAGCGTGCGTGCTCCTCGGTCAGCTTGGCGAACTCGGGCAGTTTTGCGTACTTGTGCCCCTCGCCCGCGATCCACTGCCCCAGCGCACATGTGTCGCTCAAGGCGACTTCGCGAGGGTTCAAACTGTGGTCCGGATGCGCCAGGTAGGAACTCAGTTTTGTTTTCCATTGCGAGTGGACGGCGATAGCTTCGCTGAAGTTCATATTCAGAGATTTCCCCTCTTGAAGTGGGGCATGGTTCGTGCCCTGCTTGGTTAAATCGGCAAGGTTTCGGTGCAGCAACACCGCCAGTTCAAAACGACGGGGCATGATCTCGTGTAGGGGGATTTGTCCAGCAGGGGATGATCGAATGGACGTACATGGGCGGGCGGAGCGCACCGCAGATAATCGAAGCACGGCTGAGCCGTCGGCCCAGCCATGCCTTGTTTTCGCAAAAGGCTCCTACTTCTTTAGCGTGCGGATGTACTTCACAATATCGCTAATCTGCGCGCCAGTGAGCTTGCCATCGTACGCCGGCATCTTGCCTTTGCCCTTGGTGATGATGCCGTTGAGATCGGCATCGGACTGTGCCTGCACTTCGGCCGCGCCCAGATCGCGGATCTTCATGTTCTTGCCCATGACCGTGTCGCCCCCGCCGTTTGCGCCATGGCACATTGCGCACTTTGCCTTGAAGTCCCCGGGAGCGTCTGCAAACGTGTACGTGGATGCAATCAGCGCCAGCGCCGCTACCGCAACCGCCGCCTTTAGAATAGTCTTCATGTCCTTCCATTCTCCTTATGAGTGAGAGATAAGCGCCCTGTCAACGAGCGCACGCCCGTGCAACATGATGCCGCAGCCTGGGAGAGGTTGCTCCACAGAAGCACATTTTCGTTGCGAAGGTTTCGGCAGCGACAATACCACAAAGCAACGGGTTAGGCCAATTCGGTTCACTCCTATACAAGCTTCTCATCTCCGTCCTCGGTTCGTACCACATTCGTGCCCGTGCCAAAAGCCCATCGTGCGGGGTGATATCTCGCACTTCGGGAAGGCCATCAAATGGTTGCGAAATGCAACACCACTGTTTAATGACAATGAAATCATATGTTTACGAGAGCTTCTTTGCGTACTCCCGTTTGGCCCCTGCGATGCCACATAGGCAATGAAAGTTTATTGGGGAGTGTGTGCCGTGGAACCGACACTGGTTGTGGTCGGGCTTAGTCACCGGACGGCAGCGGTCGAAGTTCGTGAGCGCTTCTGGATGAGCGGCTGCCGTCAGGCCGAAGTCCTGTCGATGTTGTCGCAGGGCGAAGGCATTGAAGAAGTTCTGGTCTTCTCCACCTGTAATCGCACAGAGTTCATGGTCTGGGGCGATGCGACCCTGGCTGTAAATTCCATCCTGCGCCTGCTCACGGCCGAGTACGATCTGAAGCTCCAGGAATGGAACGGCTTTTACCGCCTGCTCGACGAACAAGCCCTTACCCACGCTTTCCGCGCAAGCTGCGGCCTCGATTCCATGTGCATCGGCGAGCAACAGATCGTTCGCCAGGTGGCGCGAGCTTGGAAGCTGGCACACAATGCCGGCTGCACCGGCCGGTTCCTGGATGCAGTTCTTCGCAAATCTCTGTCGGTTCGGCGTCGCGTCCACAAGCTGACCCCGCTCGGCTCACATTTCGTTTCGGCTTCTGCCGCCGCATTGCAGCTTGCAAATAATATCTTCGGATCCGTCGCCACAAGAGATGTCGTTCTGTTGGGCGCGGGCCGCATGGCGGAGATCGCCGCTCGCCAACTGCTGTCGTGCGGAGCGAAATCGGTTTGCATCGTCGGACGCACTCAAACCAGAGCGGAAGAGTTGGTGCGGAAAATCGGACAGCCAGCGAGCGCATTCCGGACCTGCGCGTTCGAGGATCGCGAAAAATGCCTGGCGAAGGCCGATCTGGCGATCGTCGCCACTGCGGCGCCCCGCTTTGTCTTCACCTCCGAAGACATGAAGCGGCTGGCCGTCGAACGCAAGGGGCGCAAACTGGTATTGATCGATCTCGCTCTGCCCCGAAATATCGATCCAGGAGTTCGAGTATTTGACGGTGTGCTGCTTTACGATCTCGAGGATCTTGAGCGCGCAGTCGAGCCGCGCATTGGAACGCGCATCGGCGAAGCGGAAGCGGAGAGGATTGTGCTCGCCGAGGTGAGGGAATTCCGGAAGAGGTTAATCGCCGGAGGCGCAGCTCCGGAAGTGACAGCGCTGCGTCTGCGCCTCGATGAGATTTCAAGACAGGAACTGGAATCGTTCCGCCTCGAGCGCGGACCATTTCCAAAGGATCAGGATCGATTGATCGCCGCCGTAACGGCAAGAATCACCAGCAAGATTGCCGGATCGTTGTCGCGCGAATTGAAACCGCACCCGGAATCCCGCGGTCCAAAAGGAATGATTGCGGGGTTGTGAAGATCGGCCCTCGGCTTTCGCTGCTGGGCTCTCGCACTTGCTGGTTTCGCTTACGCTTTAGATTACCCAACTTAAACCTCACTAAAATGAGGTGATCACAATCACCGTGGGCTCGTTGTCGTCTCCGATAGGCTGTCCGTCAGAAAACAGAAATGGGCGGCACCTACGAAGACCTCGAAGTATGGCAGGCAGCTATGGATCTGGTTCTTAAGATCTATTGTGCGAGCCGCGCTTTTCCCGGGGATGAGCGGTACGGCCTTACCAACCAACTTCGCCGCGCGGGCGTCGGTGGCCAGCAATATCGCGGAGGGCAAGGGAAGGATCTCCGATAAAGAGCTGTTGCAGTTCCTAAGTCGAGCGCAAGGTTCGTTGTACGAAGTACAGACCCAAATCAGAGTGCTGCACTGCTGAATTATCTGACGCAGCCCGAGGCTGCAACTCTGGTTCAGTGCAGCACCAGAGTAGGATGTCTCCTCAACGGATTGATGCGATCCGTGAAAGCCGCCATCTAAACGCAAGCGAAACAGCGAGAGCCGAGAGCCGAGCCGCGAAAGCCGCTCTCACCAATTTATCTTCAACGCAAACTGAAACTGCCGCGGGTCGTAGGATGCCGTCGCCTGTCCGGCATTCGTGAACAGCGGACTCACCGCAGCCACGTTGTAAATGTTCGCGATGTTGAACATGTCGGCCATCAAATCCATGTTGTAGCGCTCGCCCAGGGAGATGCGTTTGGCCAGCCGCACGTCGTTGAAGACTGTCCACGGCGTGACGGCCGCATTGCGACCCAGGTTCCCTTCCAGGCCCTGCAAGGTGACGTGAGGGTTACCGCTTGGCGTGGGCGTGAAAGCTTCGTAGCAAGCCTCCTGGAAGACGCCGGTCGGAGAAAATTTCGAGTTGACGGGGAGATTTCCCGCAGCCGTGCATGCGGCATTCACGGTTGTGTTCGGGCGCACCGTAAGAGTCTCATTCTGCAGGTTGTCGTCGCTGCCAGTAACAATGTTGAAGGGCCGTCCCGAGGAAAGCTCGATCAATGGAGCAAACGTCCAATTGCCGAAGACTTTGCTCGCCCAGCCGCTCCCGCCCAACTTGCCAGACTGATATACACCGCTCAAGACAAAACGATGGCGCTGGTCGAAGGTGGAGTTAGCGCGATCCAGTCCAGGGGAGTAGCTGTCCTGCGGCACTTGCGTGGATTGCAAATCCGTCGAGTCGTCGATGGAGTGCGCCCAGGTGTAGGAGGCAAGAAATTCATAGTGGTTGCTGAAGCGCTTGCGGAGATTCGCCGTCAGCCCGTGATAGACCGAACTCCCATTGGAATAGTTGGCGTCCATGTCGGTGAAGGGGACGCAGCCGCCCAGGGTTCCAAGAATGTTAGCCGGGTTAGGGTTGCACGCGTTATTGAAGCCCGCGGTGCTGTATCCGCTCGCCTGAAGATATTGCATGACGAGCGGCAATACGGTGGTGATGCAAGAGCCTCCCCCGCCTGCGATCACGGCATTGGCAATTGCGGGATTCAGACCGCTGGGGCGGAAGAAGTTGGTCAACGCGGCGGAAACCCAGGGCAATCCGTTATTGGAATTGATGCCGCAAGGTGCGGCACCAAGACCGACGCCCAGCGGTCCACCGGCAACTGCATAAGAGTTTGGATCGCTGTATGCCGCCTGCCAGTTTGCCACCAAGAGATCGCCACGTTGGGTATTGGCGTTGATGGGCCGGTTTATATGCCGTCCGCCGTTGAAGTTGTACGCGATACTGAAGGCGTAGCCGTTCCCGAGGTCGCGTTCCAGGGTGAGGTTTGCCTGCTGGGAATAGGCATACACGAAGTTTTTCCCTTGCGGATAACCATAAGGCTGGAAGAGCAGCGGAAATCCGATCGGTGGAATGACGTTCGGGTTGAGGTAATTTTGATTGAGAAACAGAGAACTCGACAGGAAAGGATCGAACCGTTGCGGGTTCGGGGTGCCATTGGCGGAGGGAGTCCCATAGCCCGTAAGACTTGAAAGTCCGGGCGAGCACGCGGCTGACGTGAGGTTGCCTTGGAAAACCGGGATGGCGTTCAGGTTGAATGGGCTACCCGCGGAACAGAATCCGGTGGCAGCAAAGTCCAACTGGCCGCTCGTGGAACCATCGGACGCTTGGCCCAGGAAATAAAGTCCGAGTAAGGGATGGTCATAGAACATACCGAAGGAAGCGCGCAGTACGGTCTTGCCGTCTCCCTTGGGATCCCATGCGACCCCTATGCGAGGCTGAATGTTGTTCGTATCGGTCTGGATGCCCTTCCGAATCCCCAGGAAGTTGTATCCGGTTTGCGCGGTATTGGCGAGCCCCGTTGGCGCCGGAAACATCGGCGGAAATTCCACGTCGTAGCGCAGTCCGTAGTTCAAAGTCAGATTGTTGCGTGCGCGCCAGGAATCCTGCCAGAAAACGCCCAGGGGTTTGTTGGAGAACGATCCAGCGGGATTGCCCAGGCCTTGTACGAAGCCTCCCGGCATGCCAAGGCCATAAGCTTGCACCGCATTAAAGCTGGGGACACCCGGAAAGAGAGACTGGCTGCCGAAGTCGAACAACCCGCCGTAATTAACTGTGAAGTTGGCTTGAATCGGGATGTAGTTGAAGTCCGCGCCGAACTTGGTGTTGTGCCTTCCAATGCTCCACGAGAAATTGTCGGTGAACTGGTAGCGTTTTTCGACGCGTTGTGCGAAAGAGTACGGCTCGCGTCCGAAATAGGCGTAACCGACAATGTCCATGGCCGGATCGTTGCCGCTTGGGATCGCTGTGTTATAGAAATAAGCCAGCCCGCGGCGGGCGAACTGAAAACGTAGTTCATTCACTTTGTTGGTGCCAATCGTCCATGTATCCTGCACTACTCCCGCCGCGTCGCGGTAGGTCTGTTCGGAGGTGCGGGAGTAGGCGTTCTGCCCAAACGGCTGATCCTCGCCGTTGACTTCGATACCCGTGACCGTGCTCGGACTGACGTTCGCCCGAAGCGTCAGGCGATTGGTGGCGCTCACGTTGTGGTCGATGCGCAGCGAGTAGAGGCTGGTACCTTCAAAGACGGGGAAATTTCCCGCCTGCTGAGCCAGCGTCTGAAACGACGAGGGTAGTCCGGTGCAGTAGTAAGTAAAGTTCGCAACCGTGGGCGAAGCAAACGCTGGATTGCAAGACGTAGGAAATTGCTGCAATCCGGCGGGAACCAGGCTGGCTGGAAACCCCGCGAACCAGGACGGATAGCTCCCGTTCAGAGCGATGCCCGAAGAAGCGCCGGCCATGAAAGCATAAAGCTGCAACGCGGGGACCGGAAATTCGTTGTTGGCCAGGAAGGCCGCCTGGGCGTTCGTAGCCAGTATGTCAGGGAACGCTCCCGCCGGCGCTCCAAAGATTGGCGAGACGTCTACCCCCGTCAGCCCATAGTACGACGCAAAATTCGGACTACTCGCTGTGGGAAGCGCCGAGAACCCCGTCTCATGACGCCTCGTGACTTCGTAGGCGAAATAATAGTAAGTCTTGTCTTTCTTGATCGGCCCGCCGAATGCCGCTCCCCCTTGCACCCGCGTATACGCCGGATTCGACGTTGTGCTGAACGGATTCACAGCCTGGAAATTCCGGTTGCGCAGATACCCGTACACATCGCCGTGAAAATCGTTCGATCCCGATCGCGTGATGATGTTGACCACACCGCCAGCGGCGCGCCCATATTCTGCCGCATAGCTGTTGGTGATGATCTGGAACTCCTGCACCGCCTCCTGCGAGACGGTGGAGCGTACGCCGTTGACCGAATTGTCGGTGGCGTCTGCGCCATCCACGTTCACCAGGTTCGAACGTGCCCGCTGGCCGCTCATGTTCAGTCCTGAAGTCGGCGCAACGCCGGTGTTGGGCGCGTTGTCGCGAGCGATTTGCGAATCGGTCAGCGTGAATTGAATATAGTTGCGCCCGTTGATCGGCAGGTTGTCGATGCGCCGCTCGCCGATCGTATCGGTAGTGGAGCTGCGCGAAGTTTCCACCAGTTCCGCCTGCGAACTGACCTCTACCACTTCCTTGCCCGACGCCACAGTGAGCGCGATCGGCAATTCGACAATTCCGCCGACCGTGATCGCAACATTGTTATCCTGCGCCTTGGCAAATCCCGCCGCGTCCACCGTCACCACATACGTGTCCGGAGGCAGTTGCCGCACGTTATATCCGCCCAATCCGTCGCCGCTGCCTGTGCGTTCCAGGCCTTTCGCGGCATTGCTCACGGTGACCGTCGCGTTGGTCACCACGCTGCCCTTTGGATCTTTCACGATTACATGGATGTCGCCCGTAGCCACACCTTGAGCGAATCCCAGCTGACAAGCAAGCAGGCAGACAGCGGCGATGCAGAGCGGACGCAGCGAAATCTTCATAACACTCCTAATGATTTCCCCTCATCGTGAAGGCGGAAATCGAGCAGCGCGATTTGCGGCAATCGAGCTGAATTGCGGACACGATGTGAGACTAATTTCCCGCTGATATGTAACATCATTAACGGGTACCTCCGCAAGCAACAAGCTGGGTTACCGTCAGGCGTCGTTTGTAACTAGGCGTTCGCAGCCAGGTGCTTGCATTGCTGGCCCGAGCTATGTCCATCCAGTCCATGTCGACTCAATCCCTGTCTCCTCAATCCATGTCTGTCCAGTCAATGACCGGCGATCTGTTGCGCGTCTGGTGTGCCCGCCACGCAATGCAGGTTGGGATTGTCCCAGAAAATCCGCCGCATGGCGCGACCTGGGATTTCATCACTGCCCCAACTTTCCCGCCGCGCAGTCTGAGCACGACGCGCTGTGCCGCCTGCTCACACAGGCTGGCGGGGAGATTGTCTATCTGCCGCCCTCGGCCGCGCTCACCCTCGATGCCGTCTATACCCACGATGCTTCGCTTCCAACCGACCACGGCCTGATCCTCATGCACCCAGGTAAGGCCAATCGCGTTCCCGAAGCCCGCGTCCATGCAAATCTCTGCGAGCAACTCGGCATTCCCGTGCTCGGAGATATCGCTGCCCCAGGTTCCACCGAGGCCGGGGACATGGTCTGGCTCGACCATCACACGCTGCTCATCGGTCTCGGCTACCGCACCAGCCGCGCTGGCATAGATCAGATGCGCTCGCTGCTAGCCCCCAAAGGGATCGAGGTGCTTTCGGCACCGCTCCCCTACGGTCCTGGACCGAAAGCTTGCCTCCACCTTATGTCGCTCATGAGCGTGCTCGACGAGCGGACAATTCTTGTCGATCTGCCCTGGCTCGCGGTAGAGACTGTCGAACTGCTCCGCGCCCGCGGTTTTCGCCTGCTCGAAATTGAGCCTGAGGAGCGCGATTCGCTTGCCTGCAACGTTCTCTCGCTCGGGCGCAGGCGTTTGATTGCGTTGGAGCAAAACGCCCGGACCAATGAGCGCATGCGTCAGGCTGGCTTCGAGGTCTTTACATTTTCCGGAGCCGAACTTTGCATCAATGGCTCGGGCGGCCCCACGTGTCTGACGCGTCCACTGCTGCGTCGTAGCGGCTGATATCGCCAAGTCTTCTCCCCCTGACTGGTGGAGTCGGACTGTTCAAATCTGTGTTGAGCCGCACTGCAACTGTCGCAAAATCAATAGCAACTTTTGACCGCTGAGGGGGTTTGTTTTCCAAACTGACTCACTACCCTTACTTGACACGGGATGCAAACAGGTGTGAAATTGGCGATACTTCGAAGCCCATGCTAGCCCTCCCTCCAATAAGCATTTGGACTCCGAGGCTTCGTCAAGAAGTTGCCCCCGGGACCGCAGGAAGTGGCGGTGAATCCGCATTCCTCCTGGGCCGATGTAAACAGCTATCTATTTCTTAGGAGTGACTTATGAACCCGAGCGGCAAAGGAAAAAAGATCCTGGCGATTCTGTCCACAGCACTGTTTGTGTTGACAGTCACGATATTTGCGGCGGCTGGCAATAACAAGCCGAGCGCACCGGCGCAGCACAGTGCACCGGCACAGCACAGCGCACCCGCCCAACACAGCGCCCCGGCAGCCCAGCGCGGCGGTGCAGCCGGTCAACATGCGGGCGCACAAAATCGCGGCCCCGGTAACACTGCGAACACTCGTGGCCCCGGCGGCGCGGCGGGTCACACGACGACAGCTGGACGCGGTACGACAGCCGGTCATACGACCACTGGCACAGCCGGCCACGCAGGCGCAGGCACGGCTGGTCACACAGGCACGGCGGGCCATACAACCACAGGCACGGCAGGCCGCACGGCTGGCCGCACCGGCACAGCAGGCGGCAACCGAGGCGAGGCGGGCGGCAATCGAGCCGGTCAAAACGCCGGCAACCGAGGCGCAGCCGGATCGCACCAGCCCGCCGGTTCCAGGAACGTCTCTCTCAAGGGCGGCGGCAGTGCAACTCTCCGCAAGGATGGTTCGATTCGCTCCGTCAACCGTAACGGCATGCACATCGAGCACGGTGTCCATGGCGGCCGCACGGTTGTCGGCACGCACAATGGAGCGCGGGTGGTGAACACCGGCCGGCATGGAGGCTACGTGCAGCGCGCATACGTTACGCGCGGCGGCCATTCCTATTATTCGCGCACCTACTACCGCGGCGGACGCTACTACTCGGGTGTCTATCGCGGCTATTACTACGGCGGCGTCAACTACTATGGCTACTATCCGGGCGCCTGGTACGGGCCGGGCTATTACGGATGGGCCTACAATCCGTGGGCTTCCCCGGTCGCCTGGGGCATTGGCGCGTGGGGTTGGGGCGGAGCGCCGTGGTATGGCTACTACGGTGGTTGGTGGAATCCTTATCCTGCCTATGCCGGACCTGCATTCTGGCTGACCGACTATCTGATCGCGGCGAATCTACAGGCTGCGTATGCTGCCCAGGCTGAAGCCGCGGCGGGCGGCGGTGGCGGCGGCGATTCCGCCGACAACCAGATGGCACAGGGAAGCAACGGCGGTGGCGGCGGCGCTTCGGGCGGAGTGGCATTGACTCCCGAAGTGAAGCAGGCGATCGCCGACGAAGTCAAGGCACAGCTAGCCTCCCAGCAGGCGCAAGCCAGCCAGGGCGGCGGCAATGGAGCGCCACCACCGTCGAACTCCAACGGCGAAGTTCCTCCGGCGCTCGATCCGGCTCGCCGCACCTTTGTCGTGGACGGCGATCTCTCCCTCGTGGCCAACGGGCAGGAGTGCGGCGTTTCGCAGGGTGACGTCCTCATGCGTCTCACCGACACTCCCGACGCCGACAACATGGTGAACGCCAGCGTCTCAGCCAGCAAAAAGGGTGAGTGCGCAGCCGGACAAACCGTGGCTGTCAAAGTGGATGACTTGCAGGAAATGCAAAACAACTTTGCGCAGAAACTCAACGACGGTTTGGGCGAACTCGCCAAGAAGCAGGGTACGGGCGGTATGCCGAAGTCGCCGGATACGGCCACGAAGGCTTCGGATGTCCCGCCGCCTCCGCCGGACACGACCGCTGGCAAGACGCTGGACGATCAACAGGCCGCTGCCGACCAGACCGAGGCCCAGGTCAAGCAGGAAGCCGGATCGTCAGGTGGAGGGCAGCCGTAGAGCACGCATAGAACGACGGCACGTTGTTCCACGCACAGCCTTATGTGAAGTGTAATTTGCCTTGGGAGCGCCGCCAGCGGCGCTCCCATTTTCCAACTTAGCAGCACGCCAATTAAGTCAGTTTAAATCGGTCGTTCGAGAGCTTAAGAAGCGGGGAAAGTCGTTTGCTAGTTGATTTTGGGTGGCGCAGCGCTTCAGCGCTGCGATTAAAAGGTCCATTTAATCGCGGCATTAGCCGCTGAGATCTAGCAATCATTAAACTTTGGCAACAGCTGAACCGGAGGATTTTCATGCGGCAAAAATTCCACGCACTGATTGCAGCACTTCTATTTCTCGCGGTTGTGATCGCGCCCGTTTCGCTGGCCAACGCTCAGGCCCCAACTCTGCAAGAGCAATTGGCCGCGCAATACAAGCTGGTCAAGATGGGATCGGACACAGGAGGCTACGCCGTGGTCGAGGCCGGTACGCTGCTGGCCATACAAAAAGGCGGAATCCTCGCCGTGCCTTATGGCGACAAGACCGTGCTTATCACCAAGTACGAGGGCGGAGCGGTTCACACTCCGAGTGGCCTCATGGTGCAGGGACGGAAGGCCCTCTTCGGACATTTTTCGCAAACCCAGTCCGAGGGGCAGACAACGCATTTGTTTGCCAAGGGCGACAAGGTGTATCCCACGAAGATCGACGTCAACGTGGCTAAGGATGTCGTCACTCTTAGCATCGTGGCCTGCGACACTTGCAACAAGACCGATCCTCCCACGTACAACAAGGCTCAGGTAGCTTTCCAGTTCCCGGCCGGCACGCTGGCCAAAGCGAGCGCGGGCCAGGTGGAAGACACCATCGGGCAGCTGCTCTCGATCAGCAATGACGATCAGCAGCAGGGCGGCGATCAGGGCGGCCAGCAAGGCGGCGACCAGGGAGCAGGGCAAGGCCAAGGACAGGGTCAGGGACAGGGCCAAGCGCAACAACAAGACCAAGCGCCCGCCGCAGAGCCGCAGCAGATCGAAAAAGGCCAGACTCCCGATCAGGTGAAAGCCGCGCTAGGCCAGCCCGATAAGATCGTCAACCTGGGCACCAAGCAGATCTGGGTCTACAAGGACTTGAAAGTAACATTCCTAAACGGCAAAGTCTCCGACGTGCAGTAAGAGACGGGTAGTAAGAGCAGTTTGTGTCGGCGAGTTAGAACTGGTCTCATAAATAGATTTGGGAAGGGCGCGGCTTCAGCCGTGCCGGTACGCAATCGGCGATGAGCGCCGCCAGCCGGAATAACATACGCAATGGGCTGCTCATCTCAGCTAATTGAGATTTATGAGACTTGCCGTCCTGCTGCTGCTCTGCCCTCCACCTTCTTGTGCCAAGCTACCTGTTCTACGGGTCCAACCAGATAGACCCAGGACAGAGCACCCATGATGGTGACGGCCAGCAAGATGGCGAAAGCCCAGTAAAAGTGACCGGTTCGTCCTGCGACGAATCCGGTGAGTGCCGGAGCCGCAATCCCCGCCAGGTTGCCGACAAAGTTCTGAAAACCCGTCCATCGTCCCGCAGCTTGCGGTCCCGCCAGAGTTTGGGTAATCGCCCAGATATTGGAAGACGTGACTCCGAAAGAAATAACACCCAGGACCAGCATGGCCAGACAAGTGCGCGGCCCGGTGGCGGCCGCCGCCAGCCCGAGGAAAGCCCCCGCCATGATCAGGCCACCGCCCGCAAACGTCTTACGCACGCGAGTGGGAGTTCCTCCCGACATGATCCAGCGGTCGGAAAGCCAACCGGAGAAGGTCGAGGAACAAGCCCCGAGGAGATAAGCGAGGCCTCCGATCCTGGCCATGGTGGACATGGAGAAATGCCGCTCGCGAACCAGGTAGAAGGGCAGCCACGTGATCAGAAAATAGTTGACGTAGTTGCAGCTGAAGAGCCCCACACAGCTTCCCCATGCGGAACGCAGCCGCAAGAACTCGGCAAGGTTCGGGGCGCCGGTCGTGCTCGGTGTACTGGAAGCTCGCGCCTTGGGCATCCACTTGGTCCACGGCGCCAGCCAGAGCAAACTGGCCAGTCCGAGCACAAGAAAGAAAGGGCGCCAGCCATACCTTCCCATTAGAGTGCCGCCAAGAAGCATGCCAATTCCCGGTCCCAATAGCAGCCCTGCGGCGATGACCGAGTTGGCGAGGCCGCGATGCTCTTCAGGAAAGTTCAGCGCAATGATCTTCGAATAGGAAGGATAAGCGACCGACTCCCCAATGCCGAGCAGCAAGCGCAACGCGAACAGCACCGAGAACGTACCCACCAGGCCGGTCGCCGCTGTCGCTGCGGACCAGAGGAAGAAGCCCCCGGCGAAGACCCAGTTGACGTTCACTCGGTCCACCAGCCAGCCGGCGATGGGCTGCAAACATGCGTAGGTCCAGAAGAACGCCGAGAGCAGAATTCCCAGTTGCGTTGCCGAGATTCGCAGCTCGTCCTTCAGCATCGGAGCAGCGATGGAGAGATTGCCGCGATCGATGTAGTTGATGAACACGGAAATGCCCAGCAACACAAGGACCGCCAGCAGCTTGCCCGTGAGTTTCTTGGGCTGGTGCACCGTCGAAGTCTTCATAAATGAGAGTCGTGATTGTCGATTGGCGGGTGATCCACTTTTAACGATCTTCGCGTGCACCGTTCCCACCACAGGTGCCCCACGCCTCGAGCTATGTCTTCGAAACGTGGGGCTGGCTGTTCTGTCCAAATCGATTAGGGCTGCGTTACTGTGCTGACCTCCTCCCAACTGGAGCAGATAATCCCGTTCGCAGATGTGGTAAGCGCGGAGAGAACCCCTGCTGTTTCCCCGGGAACAGGCCATACCTTCACTTTCCAAACTCAGCTCTTGCGCTTGAAAATCCCCACAATGTTTTGCGAGTGCGGCTGATACGCCTTCGCATCGTCGCCCCAATGGTATTCCGTGTGGTCGCCAAGTCTTTCCGCAACGCCCATCAGTTCATATTCACTTAGATAACCGCCCATCCATGCCGACATCGACGCCGCCTCCGGTGAGCCTTCTTTCGGCAGCCAGGACAGGCGGGACTTCACAACCACCAGATACGTGGGGCGGGCCGATTCGATTTCACCGATCATCTCCTTCTGCATTTCCAGGGAGTACTTCTGCTGCTCCATGAGCCCGTACATATAAATAAAGCCGGTCGCGGAGTGCCGCTTCGCATAAAAGTAAATCTCCGGCTCCGACCCGAGCACCGCAATTCGGTCACCTGGTGCCGTGTGTGCTTCAATGTACGCCGCCATCACCCTGGCTTCCGGAAAAGGATTCGTGCTGTACCGTTCCTGGCATGCCGCCACAGGATCCATCTCGAACAAGAACGCCTTCTGGTCGATCAATGCGTAGCCGCCCGCCGCTGAAAAAACGAGCGCCGGAATTGTGGCCAAAGCCAACCCGCCCTTCCTGGTCAGAACTTTCGTTGCCGCCTGAACTCCCATTCCAACGAGCACCGCCACCGCTGGCAGCACCAGAATGAAGTAGTGATCGCGAAAGAAAAGCCCCGGGCACACCGCTAGGAACGAAAAAAATAGAAGCCCGCCGACGAACATCGCATGGCGGCGGCTCTCTGCGGTCCCACCAGAACGCCGAAAGCCCCACTCCCGCAATGATCCACATCCAAACTGCGGAGCCCATTATTCCTGGAAACACATGCATAAACATGGCGACTCCAAAAGGAACGCTAGTCTCGGATGTGTACTGCCCCGCGTACGTGAATACCCAGAACCAGAAATTCCTGAAGACGCCTGTAGCCAGAAGAATCAGACAAGTCAGAGCGAACGGCAGCACCACGCCCGCGCTGTAGGAGCCAGCCTTGGCCAGCAAACTCTTCCGCTCGGACGGGTGCTTCCACTCTCGAAAAACGAGATACAGCCATCCGAAAGCGGCAAACGCCAACCCGGGTTGCTTCACGAGAAATGCCAGCCCCAACAAAACGCCGCTGCCAAAAAACTGCCATAGCTTCCCAGTGTCGATCGCGCTCAATAGCAGCAACAATCCAGCCACTGCAAAAAACACGACAAAATGTGTGGCGTGCGCCGCCAGTCCCAGCACCGAGAAGCTGGTGGAAAGCGTCGCGTAGCTTGCGGCCGCCACCACTCCCGCCAACCGGCCGGACAACCGCTTCGCCAGCATGTAAATCAGCAAGGTTGTCGCCGCATTCACCAGGAGCAGGCCAAGATGAATACCCGCAGGAGTTTGTCCAAACAGAGCCATGATCGCCGCATACATCGCCTGCGTCCCCGGCAGCTTCATGGTGTAGGCGAGTTTGTACGGCGGTATGCCTTGCAGCATCAACTGCCCCGCATATGCATACTCTCCCTCGTCCCGCTCCAAAGGCATGGTGCGCAACCGGAATCGTATCGCCGCAAAAAAGACAATCACCAGTACGAGTGCGGCGTAGGCGAAGTATTTGCCAGTAGCTGATTTAGTCGAGGGACGTTGTTTCGCCCGCTGGGCTGGTTCCTTGGATTTCCCCATGTGTTTCGGTCAACGTTGTTTCCGGTCAATGTTCGTTCGGTTTCTAAGCTAACACGAAGCTGAAAGGAGGCCCAGGTGTGGTTCTGCAACCTTTCCGCGCCCTGCGCGTCTTATACTTTAGCAATCTGGTGGGGCCGTAAATCCGCCCGCACCCGCCGCACGTACTGAATAGGGGTGAGTATTCGTGTTGTTCAAGAAGCCAGCCGATATTCCGTCTTCCGAAATTACTCCCAAGGAGACTTTTCTCAATCGCCGCATGTTCCTTGCCGGAGCCGCGCTCACCGGAGCAGCTGCCGCCGCCGGTGTCGCTTTTCGCGATCTGGCCGAGCCTCCGTTGACCGTCGAGGCAAATGACAAAATCAATGGCCTGCAGAAAAGCTCGTTCAGCACGACAGAAAGGAAACTCCCTATAAGGACGTTACCAGCTACAACAATTTTTACGAGTTCTCGACCGACAAATATGAACCCGCCTCGCTAGCCAAGAATTTCAAGACGCGCCCCTGGACCGTCGCCATCGACGGCATGGTCAAAAAGAAACAGACGCTCGACGTCGACGCCATCGTCAAAATGGCCGCGCCCGAAGAGCGCATCTACCGCCATCGCTGCGTCGAAGGATGGTCCATTGTCGTGCCTTGGATCGGGTTTTCACTGAGCGAACTGATCAAGCGCGCCGATCCGCTCCCGAGCGCGAAGTTCGTCGAATTCACCACCCTCTACGATTCCAAGCAAATGCCCGGCCAGCGCGTCGATGTACTCAAGTGGCCTTATGTCGAAGGCCTGCGCATGGACGAAGCCATGCACCCGCTGGCGCTCTTATGCTTCGGTTTGTACGGAGAAGTCCTGCCCAATCAGAACGGCGCGCCGCTGCGCATTGTCGTTCCCTGGAAGTATGGCTTCAAGAGCGCGAAGTCGATCGTGAAAATCGGCTTCACCGACAAGCAGCCCTGGAACAGCTGGCAGATCGCCGCGCCCAGCGAGTACGGCTTCTATTCCAACGTGAACCCCAGCGTAGATCATCCCCGTTGGAGTCAGGCCAAAGAACGCCGTCTCGGAGAATTCCTGAAACGCCCGACCCTCATGTTCAACGGATACGACCAGGTTGCCAGCCTGTACGCCGGTATGGATTTGAAGAAAAACTTTTGAAGGATCCGCCGCTTGTCATCCCGAACCCGAGCACAGCGAGTGGGCGAGGGATCTCATGTCAGGATGCTACCGGGGAAATCGAGATCCCTCGCTGCGGCACGGAATGACAAGGTCGAAGGCATATCGAATCTGCAATGAAGCTTCGCCTGACAAAACTCGCCATCTTTCTCGCCGCCCTCGTCCCGCTTGGCCGCCTAGGCTGGAAGGCCCTACACGACGGCCTTGGCGCAAACCCAATCGAGGTCATTACCCACTCCACCGGCGACTGGACCCTACGCCTCATCTTGGCCACGCTCGCCATCACGCCGCTGCGACGCCTCACCCGCCAATACTGGCTGATCGGCGTTCGCCGCATGATCGGGCTGTTCGCATTTTTCTACGGAACGCTTCATTTCCTCACCTACATCTGGCTCGACAAGTTTTTCGACTTCCACGAAATGCTCAAGGACATCGCGAAGCGTCCTTTTTATCACCGTCGGCTTTTCGGCCTTTGTGCTGATGATTCCTCTGGCCGTCACCTCAACCGCCGGATGGATTCGCCGCCTGGGCGGGAAAAACTGGCTGCGCCTGCACCGCCTCATCTATTTGACCGGAATCCTCGGGGTCGTCCATTACTGGTGGCTGGTAAAGGCCGATCACCGCAAGCCGGCAGAGTACGCCATCGCGCTAGCTATCCTGTTGCTCTATCGCATCGCCATCTGGATCTCGGAAAGCCGAAAAGCCGAGAAACGACCCGCGCCCGCGGTTTCCCCAACTCCCGTGGAAGCCACCAAGGCGTAGGTGGCTTCGCGGGCGCTTTAGATCAGGTTCGGCGCTTCAAGACCCACGGTTGCTGAAAAGATTCCTCATTACTTTTCTTTACAGAAACTTTCCCCACCGACCGCGGTTTTATAGCATCCTAGATCACATCACCCAGGAGAGTGTGTCTATGAATCCCCTCGCTTCCAAAAAGTTTACCGTGCGCCTGCTCATGGTTCTGACCGCAATTACCAGCATCCTTTTGATAACCGGCTGCGGCAACAGTAGCAGCCTGGCCCCCGTCAACAATCAGGGCTACAGCAACAGTAATTTGAGCGGCACCTACGTTTTCTCCTCCAGCGGCGTCGACTCCACAAATGGCGCATTCTTGGCGGTGGTAGGTTCTGTCACGGCCGACGGCAAGGGCAACATTACAGGAGGCTGGATCGATGTCAACGGGTTTAGCCTGACGTCTCCGATCTCGACTGCCATTAGCAGCTGCAGCGGCTGTTACAGCGTTAGCAGTGACGGCCGCGGCCAGGCAACGATTCAATATAGCGGAGGTCCTTCCACTTTCGACTTTGTGCTCAATTCAAGCGCCGGTGGGCTGGTTACGGAGTTCGACGGTAATGGCTCCGGCAGTGGCACGCTTGATCTGCAGGCCTCTGGAAGCCTCACAGGCGCCTATTCGTTTGGCCTTGCTGGCGCTTCCATTTCCGGACAAAATGAAGTTCCTTTGGCCGCAGTGGGCACCTTTGACGTAAGCGCATCCAAACCTCAAGGCGAAATCACGAACGGCCTTGTGGACATTAATAGTGATGGCATTGCCCCAGGAGGGATGGCAGGCCTTACGCTCGCCGCTACCGTGACCGCAGGATCGCCGGGCACAGCCACCCTCGTTGCCCTCAACGGAGGCTCCACCGTCGCAACCTACAATTTTGACGTGTACATGGTCAACGACACGCATTTGAAGTTCATCGAAACCGATACGGCACAAATCCTGGCCGGCGATGCCTTCACGCAGCAGACATCGATCCCGAACGGCATATACGCCTACGCCATGGATGGCCTTGATAACAGTAGCGCTCCCCTGGCCATAGCAGGGTTCATCACCGCGGGCAGCGGCAGCGTGATCGGCACTGGCCTTGAGGACTTTAACGACGCGGGTACGACCGGCCAAGTGACGGGGTTTGGAGGTTCTTACACCAGCTTCTCTGGCGGCCGAACCGAACTGATTCTGAACGGCATCTATAACGGGGTTTCCGGCCTGAACAGCGATGTTACGTTTGCTGCCTACCCGTCCAGCGGCGGCATTGAATTGCTGGAAGTCGACAGCGCCGGAATTACTGGAGGCATTGCGCTCCCCAGGGCTCCGGGACCTCGCTCGGGTCGTCTCAAGGCTATGGGCTGAATATCTCGGCGATCAACGCCGGCAACGGCAATGGGTCTTTCGAAGAAGATGACATCGCCGAATTCGTCACCAACTCCAGCGGCTCCGGCTACAACGGCGTCGAGGACATAAACGATGAAGGCAGCACTACATTCGACACCGCCTTCAATGGAACACTTGCCCCAAGCTCCGAGGCTGCGGGCTATGGCATGGCGACGTCCACGTCCGGCGAGATCAACTTTAACTACTATCTCGCGAATAACGGGGCGACGGCTCTCATTCTCGAGATGAACACCAACCAGCTTGGGACGGGTATCATCGAGCAACAGGCTTCCGAGCAAACCTCGGTGAAAAGCCGGCCAGCGGCGCATTCGCATTTCTCAATCGTGCCGTTGAAACCAGGGGCGCGCGCTGCCTGGAAGAACCGCCACAAGTAATCGCTATCGCAAAACCGGGTCCGCGGATTCCGGTACAAACAACTCGGGCGTGGCTCTCGGAGCCACGCCCTTTCTTACTGCACTGCTTTTGAATGAGCGCTACGCGATGCTCTCCGCTGCGACTTTCTCCGTCAGGAAGGCTTCGATCACGTCACCCATCTTAATGTCGCCGTAATTGGCAATCGAGATACCGCACTCCATGCCGCTCGTGACCTGCGAAGCGTCGTCCTTGAAGCGCCGCAGCGATGCCACCTTGCCCTTAAACACGACCACGTTGTCGCGCAGCAGGCGCACTTCGGAGTCGCGTTTGATCAAGCCATCGGTAACGCGGCAGCCGGCAATCATGCCCACCTTCGGAATGCGGAAGGTCTCGAGCACCTGCGCGCGGCCCTGATACGTTTCCTTAATGGTCGGCTCAAGCAGGCCGGTCATGGCGCGCTTGATCTCGTCCTGCAGCTCGTAAATGATCGAGTGCAGCCGGATATCGACTTTCTCCTGATCGGCCAGTTCCTGCGCCTTGCGCTCGGGCCGGACGTTGAAGCCGATAATGATCGCGTTCGACGCCGAAGCCAGCAGCACGTCGGTTTCGGTGATTGCACCGATTCCGGACCGCAGCAGCTTCAGGCGCACCTTGTCGTTCGAGAGGCGCCCCAGCAAATCGCCGAGCACTTCGACCGAGCCTTGCACGTCGGCCTTCAGGATGACGTTCAGTTCCTTCATGCCGGCCGTCTTCAACTGCTCGGCAAGGCCTTCGAGCGAAACGCGTGAACTCTTGGCCAGCGCCGCTTCGCGGGCTTTCTGCTCGCGATAGTCTGAAATGTCGCGGGCTTTCTCGCGGTCGGCAACGACCACGAACTGGTCGCCAGCCTGAGGCAGGCTCTCCAAGCCGAGAATTTCAACCGGCGTGGAAGGTGGCGCTTCCAGCATCTGTGCTCCGCGATCGTCGAACATGGCGCGCACTTTGCCGTAAGCGTTGCCGACCACAAAGTTGTCGCCCGCGCGGAGCGTGCCGTTTTGCACGAGAATCGTCGCAACCGGACCGCGTCCGCGGTCCAGCTTCGCTTCTAGAACAACACCACTGGCGGCGCGAACCGGAGTCGCCTTCAGCTCTTGCAGATCGGCCGTCAGGCAGATCATTTCAAGCAGCAGGTTGAGATTGGTTTTCTTCTTGGCCGAAACATCGACGAAGACCGTCTTGCCGCCCCAGTCTTCCGGCAGCAGGCCGCGATCCGCAAGCTGCTTTTTCACGCGGTCGGGCATTGCATCCGGCTTATCAATTTTGTTTACCGCGACAATGATCGGAACTTCGGCGGCGTGCGCGTGGTCGATAGCTTCAATGGTCTGCGGCATCACGCCGTCATCGGCCGCCGTAACCAGTACAACAATGTCGGTTGCCTTGGCGCCGCGCGATCGCATGCGGGTGAAGGCTTCGTGGCCGGGGGTATCGAGGAAAACTATCTCGCGGCCGTAAGCGGGAGACGTGGTGTCGCCGATGCGAACTTTGTAGGCACCGATGTGCTGGGTAATGCCTCCGGCTTCGCCGCCGGCGACATCGGTGGAGCGAATTGCGTCGAGAAGCGTGGTCTTGCCGTGATCGACGTGGCCCATGATGGTGACGACCGGAGGCCGCTGGACCGCTTCGGCTCCCTCTTCGCTCGCTTCGGTAGCTTCGGCCGTATCCTTCGCGGCCTGTTCTTCGAAGCTGATGACTTCGGTCTCGGCTCCGAAGAAGCGTGCCAGTTCGATGGCAAGCTCCGCGTCGAGCGTTTGGTTGATCGTCGCAAACACCGCGCACAACCAGGCGCGCGATCAAATCCTTGGCGCGGACGCCGAGTTTCTCCGCAAGATCCTTTACCGAGACGCCCTCTGTGATCGTAATGCTTCGCGTAATCGGCGCCGGTTCGTTGTTGACGATCATGCGCGGTGGCGGAGTATAGCCCTTCATCGGGCCTTCTTTTATGCCCCGCGGAACGTATCTCTGGCCAGGACGCCGTGAGGGCCCACCCGGACGGCTTCCCGGACGGCTTGGCCCCGGAGGTGCCCCTATCGGGGCGCCTGGACCAACACCGAGCGGACGCGATCCAGTTGGCGCAACGCGCGTCGGATGCATGGGGCGGCGTTCGCCGGGACGTAAAGGCGGACGCGAGCCGGGCGCTGCGGGGCGGGCGGTGCGCTGAAAGATCGGTTGTCCGGGAACGGGCCGGCCAGGCACGGGGCGCGGTGGCGCTCCCGGCGGTGGTACCGGCGCTTTGTATACCGGACGCGGGCCGGTCTGCGGCATGATCATGCGCCGCGGCGGCGGTACTGGTGCAGCAGGCCTTTTCCGGAGTGGCTGGCTGAGCCGGTGCGCTTTGAACCGGCGTTTGCGCGGATGGAGACATGCCCACGCGGAGTCGCTGGCGACGGCGGAATCCGCGGTGGAACTGCAATGGCCGGCGGAGCGCTTGCTGCCAATGTCGTTGGAGTTGGCGCAGTGGAAGCTGCGGGCGCAGGCGGCGCAGCACTAACCGGTGGTGTTGGCGGAGCCTTCGGAGGAATCACAACCACTGAGGGCGGCCGCAGCGCGGCGACAGAAGCTGGTGTAACAAATTTCGGCGCAGGCGGCTCAGGGGCCGCAACCTTAGGAGGCGCAGCTGGAGCCGGAGCCTCGGCTTTCGCCTCGATCGAGGGCGCGGCAACCGGCGGCTTCGCCACTGGCGCGGCTGGGGGCTTGATTGCAGGTCGAGCTACGGGATGTTCGGCGGCCTCTTTCTGCTGCGTGATGGCACGCAGCACATCCCCGGGCCGCGAAATGTGCGAAAGGTCGATCTTCGTCTTGATTTCGTTCTTCGCCGTGAACGACAGGGCGGGACGCTCTGGCGGAGGCTGAACCCGCTTCGGCGTGAGAGCGAAGGCGCTTACGTACCAGCTCGGCTTCGTGGTCTTCCAGCGAACTGGAATGCGTCTTCTTCTCGGTAACGCCGACCTCGGTCAGGACGTCAAGAATGGCCTTGCTCTTGACCTCCAGCTCACGGGCCAGATCATTGATTCGAATCTTCATCCAGTTTCCGTTCCTCTTCCTGTCCCGCCCGGTTCGAGTGTCGACTTTACGCTCGCATATCTAGCCTCGCGGAATCCTCTGCCATTTCAGGCAGCCATCTTGCGGGCCGCCGTTTCTACTGCTTGTGTCCTCGCGCTGGCGAAGCCCGCGCTTACTATCCGGAAATCTCTCCGGACTCGACATATTCCCTGAACTTAACTCTTTTTGTCTTCGGCCTCGTGATCTTCCTTGGCCGGCGGTTCGTCTTCTGAACCTTCGTTTTCCGTTACAGCAGCTTCAGTCGCGGCGGACTCTGCCTGAGCAACGCCCTCGGCATCCGCTTCAGGAGCTTCGACCGCGCCAGTCGATGCTTCTTCGTTGGCGCTCGCCTCGGCTGATTTCTCCTCCGAAGCCGCTTCTTCCGTGTCAATTTCCCCGGCAGCCTGCTCGCCAGCTTCAGCGGCAGTCTCGGACTCGGCGGCTACCGCTTCTCCGCCATCCAGACTGGCAAAATAATTATTGACCGCAATACTGATTTTTTCTACCGTCTTCGGCCCAATGCCTTCGATGGCCTCGAGTTGCTCCGGCGTCATATCGGCCAGCGATTCGACAGTGTTCACGCCTGCCGCCTTGAGCTTTTCCACCAGGCCTTCGCCCAAGCCAGTCACATTTTCGAGCGGCGTTACGGTCTGGGTGACGAGCGCCGACATCTGCTGCTCGACTTCCTGCCGCTTCTCCTCTTCACTCTTGATGTCGATCTTCCAGCCCAGCAGCTTGGCCGCCAGACGCACGTTCTGTCCCTTTTTCCCGATAGCGAGAGAAAGTTGCGTGTCGTCGACCACCACTTCCAGATGTTTTTCGCCAGCGTCTACGACAGTGACACGGCTGACTTTCGCGGGCTGAAGCGCCTTTTCGGCGAACGTGACCGGATCCTCGTGATACTCGATGATGTCGATTTTCTCGCCGCGCAGTTCGCGGATGATCGACTGCACCCGCATACCCTTCATGCCGACACAAGCGCCCACCGCGTCAACGTCTTTGTCCTTCGACATGACGGCAATCTTGGTGCGCTCGCCCGCTTCGCGCGCGGTGGCGCGGATGACGACGGTGCCGTCATAGATTTCCGGCACTTCGGTCTGGAACAAATGCTGCACCAGTTCCGGCGCTGCGCGGGACACGATCACCCCCGGCCCCTTGGTCGCTTTTTCCACGCGCACAATGACCACCCGAATGCGCTCGCCAATCGCGAACGATTCCAGCCGCGACTGCTCCTTACGGCCCATCTTCGCTTCGGCCTTGCCGACATCGACGATCACATCGGGACCTTCGATGCGCTTGACGGTGGCATTCACGACCTCGCCGACATGGCCGACGTACTCGTTGTAAACCGTGTCGCGCTCGGCTTCGCGTACCTTCTGAAAAATGACTTGTTTCGCGAGCTGGGCAGCGATACGTCCCAGGATGCCTTCGGTCACTTTAGGGATCAGCAACTCGCCGCCGGCTTCCGCGCTTGGGTCGAGCTTGCGCGCCTGTTCCACCGTCACCTGGAGATTCGGGTCTTCGACCTGCTCGGGCGTCTCCACAATCGCCTTCACCGCATAAGCGTTGATCTTGCCGGAATCCTTGTCGAGCACGGCGCGCAGATTCTCCTGCGTCTTGTAGTACTTGCGCGTTGCCACGACGATCGCGTCCTCGACCGCGCTGACCACGATCTGCGGGTCGATTCCCTTTTCGCGGCTGACCGCGTCGATGATGTTGTAGAGCTCGCTAGCCATAAGAATTACAGGTGTTGCAAAACTTTCTACGACTCGGCTCTGGGCGTTCGGCTTGTTCCCGAAAGCCCAAAGCCTAGATTTCCGGCACGCAGATTCGCTTTTTCCACGTTCGCCAGTTCGATCTCGACCGACGGCGAACCATCCTTCGGACGCATCTTCCGGCGCGCCGCGCTCAGATCGAGCAACAGCTTCCCACTTTCGAAGCTTTCCAGCTTCCCCTCAAAATGCCGGTTATTGTTCACCGGCTCGCGTGTCGTCAGCTTCATGCGATGTCCGCGGAAGCGCTCAAAATCCGCAGCCGTTTTCAGCTTGCGATCGAGCCCCGGAGAAGAAACCTCCAGCACATACGATCCGCCGGGCATTGCGTCCTCCACGTCGACGATCGTTCCAAACTCCCGGCTGAACGCCGAACAATCTTCGTGCGTGACGCCGTCGGGACGATTCGCTGACGGCACCGCCCCCGGCCGGTCGATGAACACACGCAACATGCGGTGCTTCCCCGACCCTAGGAATTCGATGTCGGCGACTTCGAGCCCGCTCGAAGCGGCGACCCGATCCGCTATCTCCCGGATCTTGCCCTGATCAAAAGCCATTGCTTCAATAACTTATGTAAAACCCACTCTGGCAAACTTGCGCCAACTAAAAAGTGGGCTTTCGCCCACTGGTGTGCTTCGACGATCAGACACTACGACACAACAGTTTTCATTGCTAACTATACGCTGGCGGAACCAAAAATACAAACCGGCCTAAGGGAGCGGTACAGCTTAAAAGTGCCACCAGAATCGCGCGCGTTTGATTCTTGGGTGGCGCAACGGTTCACCGCTGCCATAGACGCGCCGCCCTAAGTAAAGAACTGTCATCTTGAGAGGAAGAAGGCGCCGAAGTACTGTCTGGTTTTGCCGAGTCCACGGAACCACCGAAAGCCAACTGGCTCGGAGACCCTTCTGCTGGGCTTTTGCAGGTTCAAGGTTTTCTCCGTGACTCCGTGTCTCCGTGGTGAACAAAACCAAAATTACGACCGTACCTTCGCTGTCGTTGCCTTGACTCCGGTTGTAGAGGATAATCAAGTTGCCCTTTCTGAGGCTCAATCGTTCGCGTGAATCTCCCCAACTACATCACGCTCACTCGCATCGCTGCGATTCCGCTGCTCATCTGGATTCTTTGCACTCCGCGCCTGTCGGACGGCAATGGGGAACGCGAGATACTCGCCTCCACGGTTTTCATCCTGGCCTCGATCACGACGGCATCGACGGCTATCTGGCACGCAAACGCGGGCAGATCACCACCATGGGAATGTTGCTCGATCCCCTCGCCGACAAGCTGTTGATCGCCGCCGCCTTCATCACGCTTGTGCAATTCAATCCCGCGCTTGTGCCGGCATGGATGGCGGTGGTCATCATCGGGCGTGAATTTCTGGTCAGCGGACTGCGCTCCATTGCCGCGTCGGAAGGTTTCACCATTCAGGCCAGCGAACTGGGCAAGTTCAAGATGCTGGTCCAGATCATTTCGGTTGTTGCCGTAATTCTGGCGCACCGCTGGCATGAGTGGCCACTGGGAAGCGTATACATTTTCCCCGTTTACTGGATCGCATGCCTGGCAATCTGGTTTATGGTTCTGCTTTCGCTGCTCTCCGCCGCCGATTACTTCATTGCATTCTGGTCGCGGATCGATCAGAAATCCGAGAAGCGGCGCAAGAGGCGGTCCTTCGTCCTAACACGGCGGAGGAAAAGCGATGTCCAGACCGTCTGAAAATCCCGTCACGACTCCAGCCGCCGGCTTTCCCCACCCTGTGCCCGAGTTTTCTCCCGAACAGCGCAAACTTCTGCTGGTGTTAGCGCATCAGGCAATCGCCTCGAAAATCGCAGGTCAGCAACTGCCGGTGAACCCGCCATCGAACGTCCCATCGAGCGTCTGGACTCCACTCCAGCAACCGCGCGGCGTATTTGCCACGCTTCACCAGCGCGGTGAGTTGCGAGGATGCGTTGGATATGCCGCTCCGATTCGCCCTTTGGTTCAAGCCGTTGCCGAGACCGCCTGTGCGGCCGCTTTCGACGATTCGCGATTTCGGCCAGTGACCGCCGACGAAGCCCTCGACCTGAAAATCTCGCTGAGCGTGCTCTCCGAACTCTTTCCCATCGATCCTGCACGCGTGGAAGTCGGCCGGCACGGGCTGGTGATTTCCGGAGGAATGAGGCGCGGCCTGCTTCTGCCGCAAGTGCCGGTAGAACACGGGTGGGACCGCGAGGCCTTTCTCGAACAAACCTGCCGCAAAGCCGGCCTGCCCACGGATGCCTGGCGGCATTCGGCTACCATCGAGGCCTTTGTCGCCGAGGTCTTCAGCGATGATGAGCTGGGCGCCGAGGGACGTTAGAACTGGTCCAGGTAGAGTTTTGGGGAAGGGCACGGCTTCAAGAGGCTGCGGAAAAACTCGCGGAGCATGGTTAAAGGGAAGGGCACGAGTTCCACTATGCCGCTAAGCCGCTGAAAATAGACTCGCGCTTCAGCGCCTGAGGGCGGCTTCTGGCACCTGCAATGACTTTTTCCGCAGCGCCTTCAAGCCGTGTCGTAAGAAGCCAATAAAAATGCCGGGTTTAGCCGCTGAGGGTCAGGACGTTTCTCCGCTACAACTTGTTTGTAAGGCCACTTGCATCCTCTTGAACGCGACATCCTCTACACTGAAGCGATTCCGGCAGCGGCTGACACGGCCGATCCAACACCGAGCGCGGGCAGCCGGATCTCAAACGTAGCCCCGCCTTCCGGCCGGTTGAAGCAACTGATCTGTCCCTTGTGGTCCTGGATGACGCCGTACGTGGCGCTAAGTCCCAATCCCGTGCCTTTGCCGACAGGCTTAGTGGTATAGAAAGGATCGAAAACACGCTCCGGATACTCAAGCCCCGGTCCGTTGTCGTCGAACCGGATCGCCACTTCGTCCGCATCGCGCCGTGCCGAGACCTGCAGATGTCCGCCTTCGGTTCCCTGCAAGGCATCCACTGCGTTTTCCACGATTTGAACAAAAGCCTGCAGGAGCTGGTTGGGATTGCCGAGCACGCGCGGCACCCTATCCATTTTGTCGACTGTAAGTGTGATCTTGCGGTTGTCGAGTTTGAATCCTTCCATCTGAAGCGCCCGCTGCAAGAGCGGCTTCAATTCGAGCGGAACTTTCTCGCCCGGGGTCTGCTGCGCGAAACTGAGCAGATCTGCGACCAGAGCGTGCGTTCGGCGCGCCTGCTGTCCGATTTTCTGAGCGTTGGCGAGCTGGTCGCGAGTTAAATTGGTGCTTCCGGCCATGCGGTCGGAACTTTCCAGAATACCGGAGAGCGGGTCCTCCAGTTCGCTGGCGGCGAGTGAAACCAGCTCTCCCAGAGAAGCGAGCTTTGCCTGCTGGATAGCCCGCCCCTGCAGGCGCTGAAGACTGTCGAAGCTGGCCCGCGAATGATCCAGCAACCGCATCAGGCGGCGATCCAACAAGTATTGTTTTAAAAAAACAAAGAAGGCCAGAATGGCGACGCCGCACATGGAGACGCCAAAACGCACGCTGCGCAGCGATGGCACATCGCGGCTCATGAAGAGTGCGACATAGCCCATGATCGGCAACGAAATTAGCGCCACCTGCGCGAACAGGGGAGCGAACGCACGCCGCCCCTTTGGAACCGGCGGCATGATCAGAGTTTCGCGCAGCGACAATCTCCCACTCCATGCCACCCACAAGAACGCCAGCACTCCGGTGAGAAATGGAAGGTCGTATACGCCCCCCGTCTGGTACGCGCCCTGCGCGATGGCCGCATTCAGGGCTTCCGATGCCAGCGCATAGATAATCGAGGCAGCGACGATCCTCCCATAGAGCTTCCGCCACGGCCCCGAACTCGACAAGTAAGCAAACGCAGCCACGGCAATCAGCGCCAGGCTTTCGACCACATACAGAAGATCCCAGCGCAGTGTGTACACCGGAACATCCGTCGTAATGTACTCTTCCGGAAATACAAAGAACGCATAGACCACCACCCACCAGACCAACAGGATGAGAACGTTGAGCGCGCTGATCAGAACGCTGTCTTTTTCGTCCGCTTCGTGCGGCCGGATCGCCACCGCGCCCATGAACGGGACAATATGCAAGAACAGTACGATGTCTCCCTCGAATGGATCGGGGAGCGGCTTGCGGAGCACAACTTCAAAACACATCCAGCCCGCTTGGTTGAACCACCACATCGCCATGCCGGTGGCCATCAGGCTCCAGAACAGGCGTGCGTGGCCGCGGCTGTCGATGGCATTTCGGCAGCAAAGTACAAGGGCTACGCCCAGCAAAATCAATGGCACCAGGTCGCCCATCGCCACCCGGAACATGGCGTCCGGAAATACATGCGGGGCCAGCGCATAAACGGCGACGAGCGCGAGGCCGCAAAACAGCGACGGAATGGGGCGCTTGAACACTACTTGGCATCATAGGGTCTGCGCTGTGTTCTGTTGAGATCACCTCGTGTTACCGCCGGTTACTGGAGTAACACGCACTCGCCTGAAAAATGAGCGCGTCCTGCCCGTGACCGCGGTCACACCATCATGTGATCGCCCCGCCAGTTGCCCGCCGTCTCCCGGCTGCTAAAATTCTCTCCATGGCATTCCCCGTCAATCGCTTGCGCCGTCTGCGCCGCACCGACACTCTTCGTTCCATGGTCCGCGAGACCCGTCTCACGCCCGAAGCCTTCGTCTATCCTCTTTTTGTTTGCCCGGGCAGCGGCATTCGCAAGGAAGTCCGCTCCATGCCGGGAGTTTTCAATCTTTCCGTGGACGAGGCCGTCAAGGAAGTCCGCGCCGTCCGCTCGCTGGGAGTGCTCTCCATCATCCTCTTCGGCCTGCCGGAAACGAAAGATGAAGTCGCCACCGGAGCCTGGGCCGAAGACGGCATCGTGCAGCGCGCCGCCCGCGCCATCAAAAGCGAAACGCCCGACGTCGTCATCATGGGAGATGTCTGCCTCTGCGAATACATGTCGCACGGCCATTGCGGCATCGTCAAAGCCCGTCCGCAATCGTTGGGCGCGGCCGCCAGGAATGCGAAGACCACTGCCGCTGTCGTCGACCGCAAGGATCTAAACAACGTGATGGACAAAATTGTCCATGCCGCGCAGTCCGAATTCGAAATCGCCAACGATGAAAGCCTCGAACTCCTGGCCCGCACTTCTGTCTCGCTCGCCCGCGCCGGCGTCGACATCATCGCGCCTTCCGACATGATGGACGGCCGCGTCGCCGCCATTCGCGCCGCGCTCGACAAGGACGGCCTTGAAAACACCCCCATCCTTTCTTATGCCGCCAAGTTCGCCTCCGGATTCTACGGCCCCTTCCGCGAGGCGGCCGACTCCACACCGCAGTTCGGCGACCGCCGCTCCTACCAGATGGACCCTGCCAACTTCCGCGAAGCCATGCGTGAAATTGCGCTCGACGTCGAAGAAGGCGCGGACATGATCATGGTGAAGCCAGCCATGCCCTATCTCGACGTAATCGCCGCCGCCCGCGACCGTTACGACCTACCGCTCGCCGCCTATCAAGTCTCGGGCGAGTACGCCATGATCGAAGCGGCCGCCCGCAATAACTGGATCGACCGCGACCGCGTCATGATGGAATCGTTACTAAGTATCCGCCGAGCCGGAGCCAGCATAATCCTGACCTACTTCGCCAAAGACGCCGCCAAGCTTCTGGCTTAGCCGCGCAACTAAGCTGCTGGCTTAATAGGACCAATGTCATCCTGAGCGGAGCGGCGTTAGCCGAGCGCCGCGCCGCGTAGTCTTAGGTTGCTATGTCGTCTGGCTTTGATACCCCCCTTCCTCGATCTATTAGAATCAAGATTTTAGCGACCTTCGTCGCCAGATCTTTGAGTTTAAAGGACTTATTCGATGATTATCCACTTGACACAAAGTTGAGATAGAATAGTCGGGCCGTGACAGGCCCGTGTGCAATAATGGCGGAGGGCGGGGGGATCGGACCCCGTTCCAGCGAAGGAACTCCCGTTTATAAGACGGGTTCTAGCGGCCAGCTAGTCGCCCTCCGATCTTCAAACAATGGCCGTCAGATCACGGTGTTGGAAGCCGCGACCTGACGGGGTGGTGCAACGGCCCTGTGGTCTTGGACACTACGGGGCCGGTTTCAAAATCGACCTCATCTTTTCAGCACATAGGTTCCGTCCTTCATTTTCTCAACGGTTTTCCCCTGCTCCCTAAATAGCACCTTGGTCACGCTGCTCATGCCCTTGCGAGGTGAGGGGAATGGATAGCCGCGTTCGATAACGAGGGTCACGATCTCGTGAGGGCGCAGCGGCTTTGTCGCTCGTTCGAGTACAGCGGTGATGGTTCCGCGCAGAGACGGCTTGCTATCCGCATTCTCGGGCAGCGGCAGCGAAGCCTGTTTCGGAGCACCATTTGTAGAATTCCGCATTGTGATCATGGCTTCCAGTCGCTCAAGGGCTTCCAGATCGCGGCGCAATTCCACCTTTAATTTGCGTATGTCGGCTAGATCAAGCGGCATGTCTGTGATCCTCTGCCGACATAGTACACCTACTGCCGACACGCGGCAATATTAAACGGCATTGCCGCTAACAGTGCCGCGCACGTGCGCGGCATGAAGCGTTATATGTGAAGTGATAGACTCTGGAAACGATGAAAGCAGACAAGGGACAATTCGACGAAGTGCTCAGCCGGATGCTACAGAAGCCTCCGCGAAAAACTTCAGAGATACGTGGGAAGCAGAAACCTAAAAAGGAACCGAAGCCGTCTCGGGATCAGAAGTAAGATCAGCGAAGCGCAGCGGTTTGAATCCGCACATGCGTCGCACGGTCTCTATGAACACGTCCCCTTCGTTGCGACGATTGAACCTGTATTCAAACTCCGACAGATAGCGGCCAAGGTGCTTTATCGAGACCTTGTGAAACGAACCTATCAGGCCGCGCTTGAGTAGAGAAAATGCGCTCTCAATCGTGTTCGTGTGAACGTCGCCGCGCACGTACTCATATTTGTGAGCGATGGTTTCGTGCTTGCTGGCACAGAACCCATCGAAGGCGGCGGGATAGATCGTGGATTCGTCAGTCATCACGCGCTCCACGTCTCGCGACACATGCTCTCGAACGAGCGGCCCGACCTTCGCCGCCGTCGCATTTCCTTTGCCGATGTGACGAAGGCGCAGCCGCCCGCCGCGCTCAACCATGCCAATGACAGCTTCTTTCGGGCGAAGTTTGCCGCGATCCTTGCGGCGTATGGTTTTCCCGCCCACATAGGTTTCGTCGATCTCCACGACTCCCCCCAAGAGCGGCGTATCGCCTTCGTTCATCGCTTCGCGGATTCGGTGATTCAGGTACCACGCGGTTTTGTAGCCGCCGATCCCAAGGTCGCGCTGCAACTGTTTCGCGCTGATTCCCTTTTTTGCGTTGAGCATGAGGGCGATGGCATGGAACCAAGTGAGCAAGGGGAGATGCGAGTCAGCGAACAGCGTGCCAGAAGTCGGAGAGAACTGCTGACGGCAATCTTTTGTCAGGCAGATGTAAAACCATGCGCGACGATTGGCCTTGTTCGGCTTGCGTGTCTCAGAGCGAGGCTTACGAACGCGCTGCCCGGGGCGCTCATACTTTTCGATGTTCTTATCGCCACAGGTAGGACAACGCACGATTCCATCGGGCCAGCGCATGCTTTGGATATAGTCCAAACACTGATCGTCAGTCGAAAACTTTATGAAGATTTCCGCGAGGCTGGTAGGCTTCGGATGGATTCGCTGTGGCATGAGAAAACTATAGACTCAAACCACGTTTGTGTCAAGTGAATAATCATCCTTATTCGTAAGATACGTCGGAATAAGGACTTAGCTCAGGCAACGGGGGCTGAAGATATGTTCTGAGGCAGCTTTGAGTACCGATTTGGGGAAGTATCCAGAGGAACATGGAGTAGGTTTCTTTCGAAATATGTATGTGGAGTATACTGTGGAATAGGTTCCACATATGCAAGTCGTTCAAATCGTGCTCGATAAAAAGCTGTTACATGCCGCCGACCAGGCCGCGAAGCGCACTCGCCGAAACCGGTCCGCTCTAGTGCGCGACGCCCTGCGCGAACATCTCCGTCGCTTGGAACTGCGAGCCAGCGAAGAACGCGACCGCCAGGGCTACTCGCAACATCCGCAATCCGACGCGGAAACGCAGGCTTGGGAAAACGAGGCCATATGGCCGGAAAGATAACTCGTGGAGAAGTCCGGCTCTACCAGTTTGGCGCGCCCGACAAGAAACGGCCTGTCCTCGTGCTTACTCGTAACAGCGCCATCGCCTATCTATCCACGGTCGCGGTTGCGCCGGTAACTTCCACCATTCGCGGAGTGCCCTCGGAAGTCGTGCTAAATGAGGAAGACGGCATGAAGTCCCCGTGCGCCGTCAACCTGCACAACGCGGTTACCGTATCTCAACAGCGCTTGGGAAGACGCGTAGCCCAGCTCAGCGCCGCCCGGATGAATGACGTCTGCGCCGCCCTGCGCTTCTCTTTGGGGTGCGATTCGAACTAGTTATCGGGAAAGTCCGTCTGTATGAATGCATAAGTGAAATGAAGAAGGGTTCTCGAAGCGGCTACGATGCTGAGACCGGCGAAGAAAGCGCCGGCTCAGAAAGCTCACTTGGAGAACCCCATGAATACCCCTCACTATATCGGATTCGACGTTCACAAGAAAACCATCAGTTTCTGCGTCAAGACCGCTGCCGGCGAGATTGTGGAAGAAGGCAGCGTGCCGGCGCAACGCGCAGGGCTGCGGCAATGGGCAGCGGCCCGTCCGCAGCCGTGGCGGGGAGCGCTGGAGGCGACCCTGTTCAGCGGCTGGATCTACGACACGCTGAAGCCCTATGGCGAGCAGTTGGAGATGGCGCATCCCGCGAAGATGAAAGCCATCAGCGCGGGCAAGAAGAAAAGCGATACCATCGACGCCCGCACCATCGCCGATCTGGTGCGCTGCAATCTGTTACCGGCCTGCTATGTGGCCGCGCCGCGCATTCGCGAACTGCGCCGCTTACTGCGCTATCGCAGTCTGGTGGTGAGCGAAGCGGTGCGCATGAAAAACAAGATGGCCGGACTGCTGATGGAGACCGGCGCACTCTACGTGAAGGAGAAGCTGCACGGCAAAAAATACTTCGCCAGCCTGCTGGAAGAACTCGACGAGGTGCCGGAGTCGGTGATCGATCTGCTGCGTACGAGTCGGGGCGCGCTGGAGATGTTCGAGAGCACGCAGCGCAGGCTGGTGCGGGAGTTGCTCGCCGATCCCGAACTGGCGCAGCGGGTGGAGCGGCTGATGACGATTCCAGCCGTCGGAGAAATTACGGCTCTGACCTGGGCGCTGGAGATCGGCGACCCGCACCGCTTTCGCTCCGGCTCCGAGGCCATGAGTTACTGCGGACTGACGGCCGCCTTGAAGTCTTCGGCGGGCAAGCAGCAACGCGGGCCGATCTCAAAACAGCGCAACCGCTGGCTGCAAAGCACGCTGATCGAGGCGGCCAAACTGGCGCCGCGCTGGAATCCGCAACTGGCGGCGCTGCACGCCCGCGAGTTGGAGCGCGGACATCGCAACCGGGCCACGCTGGCGGTGGCGCGCAAACTCGTTACCTATCTGCTGGCGGTCGACAAGAGCGGGCAGAGCTTTCAGCTGCGGGCGCTGTCGCCCGAGGACGGAGCGGAAAAGGTAGGGGCGCAAAAAATCAAAACCGCCTAAGAAGGAAAAACCTTAGAACCACCGGCGATCAACCGGCCGTTCCTCGCCAACTTGGGGACTGGGCAGAGGAGTCTCGACTCCCGATGCTCCTTACCGTCTGTATCGAGGCCGGCCGGCAAACCCTAACTCATACTTCGTGGACCGGGCTCCGCTTCGGTTCCCGCAAATGGATGTCTGGCCAGGCTGCCGCCTTGGCCGCGCGAAACGATCGCAGACAGTGGTGGAACGTAACCGGACGAACTACGCTTCGAGATTTTTCTTCAAGCGCACGGAGACCTCCGTCTCCTCTTGACTTTTACTTATCATGGAAGTCCCCAGGCTTGAATCGGCCCCCCCCGATTCGGCCCAATCCCCATCGAACGTGCAGCATCCAATTAAGCTATAATCCACTCGCTCTCTCAGTGCACCAAGTCAGGTGCATCGTTCAGGCGGTGATCTGCGGTCTACATGACGAAAAGAACACAACCCCTACTGAAACTGCGGATTGAAGGCCCCGGCATCCGGGCAGGTGCGATCTCGGTGCCTGACCTCGTGCGCATTTGCCAGGCGACGCAGGACGCCGTGACTCGTCAGGCTGAGGCGATGCGGGGTGGGCAGTCGCTTCGTCCCGGCCCGAAATCGTTGGAAGTGTACAGAGAATGCACGCTCGAACTGGCAGGAATAGAGAAGGGTAGCACCGTGCTCCCGTTTAATTTGGCGAAACCACAACAGCAACTTCCAATGCCTGAGTTAACCACCTTCGGTCGAGAAGTCGTCCGTGAAGTCGTGACGGCTGTAAAGAGCATTGGTTCTCGCAAACCACGGGAGAGCGGATTTGAACCCGGCCTGCTCGACAGCTTGTCTGCGATGGGTGAAGTATTGAACAAGGATGTGACGAAAATTGAGTGGATAGTTCCCGGAAATGGCAAGCGATCTATTAGGGCCGTTTTTGACAGGCGAGTGCGGAAAAGGTGTTGGAGCGAATCAAGGCACCTTCCACGCGCACTGAGACGGTCGAAGGTGTTTTGGAGATGGCGGACTTCAAGGAACAGGATCACAAATGTCGAATCCATCCCTTGGTCGGTCAACCCATAGTGTGTACTTTCACGTCTGAGCAGGAACAAGAGATTTACGACGCTCTTCGCAAGCCAGTTCGCATCTGCGGAACGGCAACAATCAACTCGAACAATAGCAAGGTGGAGTCAGTTGCGATCAAAAGCATGGGCGTCATTGAGCAGCTATTGATTGGAGCGAAGGAATTCCATTCCGGACGGTCCCTTCAGCAACTTGCTGAGGCTCAGGGAGTGGAGCCACTGAACAACCCCAAGGTTCTCGTGGGTGGTTGGCCCGAGGGTGAAGACGTAGATCAGTTTGTGGAGGACATCTATTCAAGCCGACTGACATAACTCCCAAGATGGAAGCCGTTCTTACAGACACCGACGTTTTCTCGTATCTGATGAAGCCGAACGATACTCGTGGCGATGCGTATCGGCCTCACGTCAAAGGGAAGACTGTCGCTGTGAGCTTCATTACGGTCGGTGAGCTTTACCACTGGGCAGAGCAACGGAAGTGGTCTCCGAAGAATCGTCAGAATCTTGAAGAGCGGCTGAAAGCCGTTGTTATCGTGCCCTACGATGCCGAGCTTTGTCGCACCTATGGGCGACTCTGCGCATCGCTCCCTAAGGGTCTAGTCGTTGCCGCGAACGATCTGTGGATCGCGTCATGCGCGATCCGTCATGCGATCCCTTTGATATCGAACAACCGTAAACATTTTGAGAAGATTCCAGGATTAACACTCATCAGCGAGACACCTGCCAAGACCGCCCCCGTGCCCGTTTCGGACGATCTGTTTAAGAACGTCCCAACATAGCCGGTGCGCCCACTCGATCGTGCTTTTTGCTATCGAGTGGCGCCTTCAATCTCTCCTCGCCGGGTGCCCTAAGTCTCGCGCTTTTCAAGACCTGGGGTTCCACGGTCGCATCTATCTTGTGATTTTGCCGCATGCCCCAGCTACCGTACTGCCAGCTCGTCCAATCGAGCCAGCGTATCCGGATACCGGCGCACTAGGAGCACAAGGGCGGACGCTTGCGGATTCGGCTTGGCGCGGCCCTGCTCCCATTTTTCCAGCGTTCTCTCGTTGATGCGCAGGCGGCGCGCGAAAACCGCACGCGAGCACCGCAGCTTCTTGCGCGTATCGAGGATCAGCTTCGAATCCACTTTTGGCAGTGGCGCGGCCTCGACCTTGTAACTCCTCAACGTGATCTTCCCCTCGCGTTGGCCCTTCATCGACGCCACACCCGTCATCAACTCATCGAAGATATCTCTCTTCATCGCAAGCCCCCTTATCTCCTGGTCTTCTAACTATGCGACCGGGCGCGTCGCTTCGCTGCGCGCGCCGCCAACTCTGTTTCAATCGCAACCTTCAACGCCTATTTCTGTTGCGCTGTCAGGTCCGAAGCTTCGTCTTTGTTGTAAAGAGTCATCAACCAAATCTGATGATCGGACAGAAAGTGATAGTAGATAATCCGCAATCCGCCGCGCCGTCCCTTGCCGCGTCGCGCGTCCGCCCAACGCAACTTTCGAAAACCGCCCGTTCCTTGCATCAGGTCGCCCAAGTCGGGATTTGCGGCTAGACGAGACTGCAAATCCTTGTAGCCATTCTCGCTCAAGTATTCGGAGAGATGGCGCGTAAAGGGAGGCGCTTCCACGAACTCCATAAACGGAGTATACGCCAATAGCGTACACATATATACTATACCCTATTAGCGTATGGATATCAATTCGGAAAAACAGCGAGTAGTGGCTCAATTTAAATTGTCAGTAAACATATCGAGAATTGAAAACCGCAAAGCTGTCTGCTTGATGCTTACTCCTCGCGATAAGCCATGCGCACCAGCGTCCTTTCGGCGAAGGGAACATAGACCAACGCGGCGGTTGCGGCCAGGGCTAGCCCGGCTCCGATTTGCGGCATGAGCAGAAACGGAGCGAGAGCCCAAAGCAGGTCGAGCGCGAAGACAAACGGGAACAGCCTGCGAAAGCTCGCGTCCAGCTTGCGGAAATCAAATGCGACCGCGGAGATCAGATAGCAGCGCAAAGGGATTCCAATCGCGCCCGTAATCGGCACCACGGCGAGGAGCAGCGGCGCTTGCCATCCGCTGAGCAGCCGGGTCGCGACGCCATCGATGCCGCGCAGGTGAGCGAGCGCGCTCAGATAGAAGACGAGAAACATCACTTGAATCAGTGCAAACAGGAAGCGCACAGAACCTCGCTGCGAAAGCGGCACATGCAGTTCGGGATGCAGCGCGGCGTCTCCGTTCGCAGACTCGCCGAATGCGCTCGTGGGAGCCGAATGTGGCATCGAAGCCGAAGCCGCTGCTGGTTCTGGTATTGGTGTCGACGCCTGCGTTACGGGCGCGCCATCAACTGGCGCGATGAAACGATAGCCGCGGCGAGCCAGCGTTTCGACGAATCGCGGGCTGGAAGCGGAGTCGCCGAGGGATTCGCGGACCTTGTTCACCGCGGTATTCAGGCTGTGGTCGAAGTCGACGAACGTATCGACAGGCCAGATTGTCTGACGGAAATGGTCGCGAGTTACAACCTGTCCGGCGTTTTCGAGCAGAGTAACCAGAACCTGAAAGGGCTGTTCCTGCAGGTGAATCCGCTTGCCGTTTTTGCGTAGTTCGCCGGCAAGCAAGTCCATCTCAAACACGCCGAAGCGCAGCAACTTTGCGTGGTCGTTGGATTCGGAACTATTGGATGGCGAAGTCATAACTTCGCGCCAAGTTTACACCGGAGCAATTGGATTGTTGCGGCCAGAGCTTATTCGAGAGCCGCGACGTATCTCCCGAAACGTAAATTGCCCACAGCTTTTTCACAGGCTCCGTTTGCGCGCGGAGCTACAATCATTTCGTGGCAGCGTCTGTTCCATCCAAGCTAGAAGCAGCCAAGCTGGACTCAGCCAAGCTCGATCCATCGAACCTTAACCCAGCGAAACCCGCTGCCGAACCCGTAGCTAACGATAAGCATCGGCATCACCATGCCGCTTACGCTGCCGAAGCGAGCGGATTGCTGGTCATCGCTCTTCTTCTGCTCGTTCTCGTTCTGATCCGTTACTGGCCTTACATTCGCTGGAGCGCACGCTGACGTTGCCGAGCTCGCCCGATCGCGACCCATTACTTGTAGTCGTGATCGGTCCAACAGCCAGCGGAAAGACCGCGTTGGCGTTGACCCTCGGGCGCAGATTCGGCGGCGAGATCGTGAACTGCGATTCGGTGGCAATGTACCGCGAGTTCGAGATTGGCACAGCCAAGTCCACACACGCCGAGCGCGAGGAAGTACCACATCACCTGCTCGACTGCGCCGACCCGCTTGCGAAAGTGACTGCGGGCGAATACGCGCGCCAGGCGCGGCGAGTAATACAAGAGATCTCCGGACGCGAGCGCTTGCCGATCGTGAGCGGCGGAACAGGACTGTATTTACGAGCGCTGCTGGAAGGCTTATTCGCAGGCCCACAACGATCGGAAGAGTTGCGGGAACGGTTGCGGCAACGCGCGAACGAGCGCGGAGTGGTTTATCTGCACCGCATTCTACGCCGACTCGACGCTGCGGCTGCCGAGCGCATTCACGCCAATGACATGCCCAAAGTGATTCGAGCGGTCGAAGTATGTCTCGCGTCGCGGCAGCCGATGACCGAACTCTGGCAGCAAGGGCGCGAGCCCCTTACCGGCTTCCGAATACTGCGGCTGGGGCTGAATCCCAAGCGCGAGGCTCTCTACACACGCATCAATGAGCGCGCTGCGAAGATGTTTGACGAAGGCTTGATCGAGGAGACCGAAACTCTACTATCGAGATACGGGAGAACGGCACGGCCACTCTCATCGCTGGGATACAAGCAAGCTATGCAGTTTCTAGCTGGCGAAATGGATCGTGAAGCGACGGTGCTGGCGGCACAACAGGCGCATCGCAATTACGCCAAGCGGCAGACAACATGGTTCCGGCGCGAGCCGGAAGTGCGCTGGCTGGCTGGATTCGGCAGCGATCCCGCGATTCAGGCGGAGGCGATTGCGGCGGTCGAAGGCTCTAATAAGAGCTCCGATTGAGTTTCGGCAAAAAACATACAACCACAGGGGACACAGAGGTGCACGGAGGAACTCGAGAACTGAATCCGACTGACGCTAGATTTTCTGCAGGCGCTGCACGTCGTGCACGCCTGGGATTTGGCGCACTCCGTCGATGATTCTCTGTAGATGCTTCAGGTCCGCGATTTCGAGGACCACGTCCACATTGGCTTGGCCATTAGAATTGCGGGTCTCAATGTTGCGGATGTTGGTTTGACTGTCGCTGATGACGGCGGTGATTTGCTTGAGCATGCCGAAGCGGTCATCGCAAAGCAGCGTGAGTTTTACCGGGTACGAAACGGGCTGGCCTTCCTTTTCTCCCGCCCAGAGGACGTCGATGCGGCGCTCCGGTTCATAAAGAAGATTGGTGACGTTGGGACAGTTGATGGAATGGACCGCGATGCCTTTGCCGCGAGTGACGTACCCGATGATGGTCTCGCCACGAATGGGATTGCAGCATCGTGCGCGATAGACGAGGAGATCGCCCTGGCCTTTGACGACGATGGCATTCGAGTCGGTGCCGAACACGCGGCGGACCACGCTGGAAATGCCGTGGGCCGGCATCTGTTCATCGCTCTCGGCAATTGGTTCCGCGCCAGCGGGAGCGAGTTTGGCCAGCACCTGGCGCGCGGAATACTTGCCGTAGCCGATGCCAGCCATCAGGTCGTCGACGCGGCCCAGTCCGTAATCGTTGGCGGCACGCAGCAAGTCCGCGTCTTTCATTTCCTTCAGCGAGATGCGATACTTACGTGCTTCCTTTTCGATCAGCTTGCGCCCGATTTCAATGGCTCGTTCGCGCTGATGAACGTTCAGCCAGTGCTTGATCCGGTTGCGCGCACGCGACGACTTGACCACGGCAAGCCAGTCGCGGCTAGGCTTGTGGCCGGGCTGCGTAAGGATCTCGACGATATCGCCGGAATGCAGCTTGTGGCGCAGCGGCACCATGCGTCCGTTGACTTTCGCTCCCGTGCAGGTGTGGCCCACCTCCGTGTGAACGGAGTAGGCGAAATCGATGGGCGTAGATTCGCGGGGCAGCACCACGACTTTGCCCCTGGGCGTGAAGGTGTAGACCTCTTCAGGGTAGAGATCGACTTTCAGAGTGGAGAGGAATTCGTTGGTGCATATGTCCGTATTGCGTGCTGCCGGCGACGTCAAGAAATTCGAAGTCGACGGCCTTGCCGTCCGCCGTGGCCTTGCCGGTCATGCGAGGACGATTTCCGGCGTCACAGTAATGAGTCAACATGAGCCGATCCCCGTCCAGATAAAACATGGTGATCGGATCATCGGGTCTTCCCTCGACCTTCATTTCGTGCATGATGGCGTTCCCCATGGAGGTCACGCGCAGTGTGAGTTGGATGGTCTTGCCGTCGACCTGGGGGTCAGCCGGAACCGCCGTGATATGGCCCTCCCAGGTACCGGCTAGCGTTTTCATTTGGTCAAATGACTTTTGCGCGTCGGACTGGGCAAGAGCGGCAGTTGCGAGCACAAGTAGAACGACGGGCAGCGCGACTCGAACGGTTTTCATGTCAATCCTCCTTAAGCAACTTTTTGATCTCGGACCAGTTGTGGATCGGTGGTGGTCACACCGTGCGCTGGCCAGCACTGTTATAGTTAACTACAACACCAATTCTCTTCGCAAGTGTTTTTTGGATTATTCCTCTGACGGGCCGAAAAGCGACCTGAAACCACGAAGGGCACGAAGATCAACGAAGGAAAGTCAAGCCATCCGGGCGAGACCGGATGGTCCGGCTTCCCTGGGCTCCGCCAGGGCGGGGGTGGTGAAAATCCAGGAACTTGATTACAGTTAGGCATTTGCCTTTGGGGGAGGGTGAAATGTTCCGCCTGAAATCACTTACCGCTCTACTGCTCTGCTGTTTGTGCGTCGCGCCCGTGCTCGCACTTGATGATGACATGCACGGCCATCATCACGACGCGAACGAAAAGCTGGGGAAAGTTTCGTTTCCAATCTCGTGCGCGCCGGGCTCGCAAAGCAGCTTCGAGCGCGGCGTCGCGCTGCTGCATTCCTTCGGATACGAGGAAGC
>CAWDPB010000033.1:0-19091 GCA_963804075.1 uncultured Acidobacteriaceae bacterium
GAAGATTGCGCAGGAGCCGATTTCGCTGGAGACGCCGATTGGCGAAGAAGAAGATTCGCATTTGGGCGACTTCATCGAAGACCGCGGGGTGGTTTCGCCGGCAGAAGCGGTGATCAACGTCAACCTGAAAGACCAGACGGGGCAGGTGCTGCGCACGCTGACGCCGAGAGAAGAAAAAGTCATCAAGATGCGGTTTGGACTTGAGGACGGCTCGGAGCACACGCTGGAAGAAGTAGGCCAGTCGTTCGCGGTGACCAGAGAACGCATTCGGCAGATCGAGGCGAAGGCGCTGAGAAAACTTCGGCATCCATCGCGGTCGAGGAAGCTGCGGGCGTTTATGGATGGAGTTAGGGACTAAGTTCGAGGTCAGAGGTTAGATTGCAGAGGTGGGCGCGCGATGAGCGCGCCCTTTTTTTAATTTTGGACAATTGCCACTGAGATAATCCTCCTCGCTGCCAAAATCTGGTCGCACGTCACAGACTCCCTGAGAAATGCTGTGAAAGCATTCGAGCGGCGATTTTCCGCCACGATTGCGGGAGCGGGTGTGAAGAAACTGAAATTTGCTTTTGTTCTGGCGATGTTTGCGATGGCGATTGCTGTCTCTTATGCAAAAGAAGGGGCCGACCAATATGCGTACGGAGCGGAGAACTGGTTTACGGGGGCGTTGCCGCCTGCGGGATGGTATTACATCAACTACTTTGGGTATTACACGGGCGAGCTGCGCAACGGCACGGGCGACAAGGTGAATGTGGGAGGATCGACGTCGTCGGTGAGTGCGGTATTCAATGCGTTTCGTATCCTCGATATAACGAAACTCAAGATAGCGGGCGCGGATTATGGTGTGCATGCCATTGTGCCGGTGGTGTACCAGTCGATCAATATGGGAGGGACAAACAGCGTCACGAGCGTGGGCGACATAACGATCGATCCGCTGGTTTTGGGATGGCATCATCCGCAATGGCATGCAGTGGCGGCGTTCGACATCAATCTGCCGACCGGGAATTACGAGAAGAACGATCCGCGGGTGTGCGTGGGCGCGCATTACTATGCGTTTGAGCCGCTCCTGGCGCTGAGCTATATGCCGAAATCGGGGTGGGAGGCTTCAGCGAAGCTGATGTACAACATCAAGACGACGAACCAAGCTACGAATTACCACTCGGGCCAGGAATTTCATGTGGACTATCTGGCGGGCAAGCACGTGAAGAGCTGGATGCTGGGCGCTTCCGGTTATGAGCTTAAACAAACGACGGATGACACCGTCGCCGGCCAGATGGTGGCGGCTGTGCCGGGATTGTTTAACGCTGGGCGCCGCGGGCAGGTGCTCGCCGTGGGGCCGAGCGTTGCCTATGACACGAAAAGGCACATGATGTTCATGGCTCAATGGCAACATGAGACGCTGGTCCGCAACCGGTTCGGCGGAGACAAGGTGTGGTTTAAGATGATCATCCCTATTGGCTCCATTTTTCACTGGTCGTAGAGAACGCTGAAAAGGGCTTTGGCTGAACATTGGTTTTGACGATGAAACCGATTTCGTGGCGCGCGAAGTTTGGGATAGTGGCTATTTGCTACGCGGCCGTTTTGGCATTTGCGGCGGTGGTGGTCACCGTACGCTACTTCGCCGAACTCCGCCATCCTGACGATTTCAACGGCGGGATGGGCGCGTTCGGCAACTGGATGCTGGAGTTATTTCTCGCCAGCCTGCTGCTGGTTCCGACATTTCTGCTGGCGTTCCTGATCCGCCATCGCGAGGACTTCTCTGTACGACTCTCCAAAGCCCTGCTTGGCTTCAGTCTGACCGGACCAATCAGCCTGGGGGCGTTGCTGATTCCGGCGGTCGGGCAGAGGAATTCGCTACTCGGGAGTCTCTGCCTTTGCCGGCTATCTGGCGCGCCGATTGTGCTGATCGGGCTGATTGGAAGCTGGCTGCTGGCGCGATTTAAGCGGCCGAGACGGTTGATCCTCTATGCATTTTTGATCGAGTTGCTGACGATCGCCCTTATAGTGGCTGGTCTCTTTTTTCGGGCGAGCCGGGGATAAGACGGGGCAGGCTTCGGCGGTGGCTAAACAGGCTGCGGAAAAATTGCCTTTGGCCTTATAGCCTGACCCTAGCGGCTTTAGTCACCGCGAGAAACAAAATCACGTATAGCTGCGGTAACCCGCGCGGCACACAAATCCGAATCACAGCTCTACTCGTGGCGCCCTTGTGGAAATGAACTAATACTTTCCTGAGCCGTTGGCGGTAGGGATCCTGAACCAATCGTAGGCGGCGGGCTTGGTTTTGTTGGGACGGCAAATAACGTCGACGCGGACCTTCATGAGCGCCTGCTGGACTCGCGAGATGACCTGGAAATTCTCCTGGGAACTGCGGGCGTCCACCCGTTGCGACCATCGCTCAGTTGTCATGCGCTCGTTCATCCTGGAAGAATCCGGATCGTAGCCGTAGTTATAGGGGTATGAGGAGCGGTCCTGCGCACCTTCCATGCGCATCACATTGTGTTTCTGCATCCGCAAATTGGCGTCGATGGCAGAAGAAAGAACCGCGCTCTGCTCATCGAACCAGTCGTGCACAACCGTTTCGGTTTCTTCGGCACTGTGATTCCAGCGAAAGTCGTGGATGGCCGACAGTATCTGCTCGGTATTTTCGGAGCCCTGCAGGGCAATCGACGGGATCGGGCTTTTGCGGATCGACATGTCGTCGTCGCTGAAGACACGCTTCGCCTTGGCCGATCCATCCTTGACGTTCTCTTTCTCCTTCTTGTCGGCGGCATTCTTCTTGGCGACGTCGCCCAGCGGCGGCGCTGCGTCGTCATTGGTTTGACTGCTTTGACCTGCGATCTGCCGCGTGAATGGAAGAACGAGTATGAACACCAGCAGTAACTTGGAGCGCATAGGTCCTCTAAGTGGGGGAAGGTCGATGATAACAACCGAGCGTGGGGGCTGGGAGTTACAGGGGTGACGGTACGAAGGTGCCTGAGATTTCCGGGTTTTGCGCTAAAGATTCCGCTTTCGTTGCGCTCCGAGTCGGAGATCACCGCGCGGGCAAATGCCGGCGCTACAGTCCCGGTGCTGGGAGACGGTGCTGCCGGATCGATTGGGCCAGCGGCTCCGCCTGTTAGAATTGATGTTTAGCCACTCTCGTCATGGATTCAAAGCACATACGAAATTTCGCGATTATTGCCCATATTGACCATGGAAAGTCCACGCTGGCGGACCGGCTGCTGGAGCTGACCGGGTCTCTCGCCATGCGCGAGATGCAGGAGCAGGTGCTCGACTCGATGGACCTGGAGCGCGAGCGCGGCATCACCATCAAGGCGCACGCGGTGCGAATGGTGTATCCCGCGCAGGATGGGGAGATTTATCAGCTCAATCTGATCAACACTCCAGGGCACGTGGATTTTTCGTACGAGGTATCGCGGTCGCTGGCCGCCTGCGAAGGCGCGCTGCTGATTGTGGACGCATCGCAGGGCGTGGAGGCGCAGACGCTGGCGAATTCCTATCTGGCGATCAATCACGGGCTGGAAATTATTCCGGTGATCAACAAGATCGATTTGCAGAGCGCCGACATTGCGCGGACTAAAGAGATGATCGAAAGCGCGGTGGGGCTGGATGCGACCGACGCGCTGCTGATCAGCGCGAAGACGGGCCAGGGCGTACCCGACGTGCTGGAAGCGATCGTCAAGCGCATCCACGCGCCAAAGGGCCAGCCGGAGCGGCATTTGCAGGCGCTGCTGTTCGATTCGTGGTTCGATCCCTATCGAGGAGTGGTGGTGCTGGCGCGTGTGTTTGAAGGCACGCTGCGCGTCGGGCAGAAGATTCGGCTGTGGTCGAACGGGCGCGTGTTTCAGGTGGAAGCGCTGGGCGTGCTCACGCCCAAACCTGTCGCGATCAACGAATTGGTGGCGGGTGAAGTTGGATTCATTATCGCGAATATAAAAAATGTGGCCGACACCAAAATCGGCGACACGATCACCGATGACGAGCGGCCGGCGATTGAGCCGCTGCCGGGATTTGAAGAGATCAAGCCGATGGTGTTTGCGGGTCTCTACACGGTGGACGCGCACGAGCATACGCAACTGCGCGAGGCGCTGGAGAAGCTGAAGCTGAACGATTCGTCGTTTTTCTTCGAGCCGGAAAGTTCGGTGGCGCTGGGATTCGGCTTCCGGTGCGGCTTTTTGGGTCTGCTGCACATGGAAATTATTCAGGAGCGGCTGGAGCGGGAGTACAACCTGGATTTGATTACGACGGCGCCGGGCGTGCGGTACCTGATTCACAAGACGGATGGAGAGATTATTGAAGTGGATAATCCGTCGCGCTGGCCGGACACGAGCGAGATCGCGAAGGTCGAAGAACCGGTGATTCTGGCGGTGATTCTGACCAACGAGGAGTATGTTGGCGGCATTTTGAAGCTGGTGGAAGAAAAGCGCGGCAAGCAGAAGAGTTTCGAATACGTCAGTGCATCGCGCGTCATGCTGCAGTACGAGCTGCCGCTGAATGAAATCGTGCTGGATTTTTATGACCGGCTGAAGTCGGTGTCGCGCGGGTATGCCTCGCTTGATTATCACCTTTCGGGAACGTGGAACTCTCCCATGGCGAAGCTCGACATTATGGTGGCGGGCGAGCCGGTGGATGCCTTGTCGACGATTATTCATCGCGACTTTGCGTATGAGCGCGGACGGGCGCTGGCGGCGAAGATGAAGGAGCTGATCCCGCGGCAGATGTTTGAAGTCGCGATTCAGGCGGCGATTGGGGCGAAGATTATTGCCCGCGAGACGGTGCCGGCGATCCGCAAGAACGTGCTGGCGAAGTGCTATGGCGGCGACATCACGCGGAAGCGCAAGCTGCTGGAAAAGCAGAAAGAAGGCAAGAAGCGAATGAAGCGGATTGGGCGCGTGGATATTCCGCAGGAGGCGTTTTTGGCGGTGCTGAAGGTGGGCGAGGGTAGCGGGTAGGCGAGGTCAGAGGTGCGATTGCAGAAGTTGGGTGCATCACCCGGAGAGATTAACCAGCAAGCCTGCCAGGGCTTCTATCCCAGTTAGTTTCATTTCGTTTTGACTTAATCCCCACAGCAGATGTTGGAAGCTTCACTTTGACCGGACGTAGCGGTGATCACTCAAGACTGCAACAATTTTGCCGGCGTGGATGCTCGCTCAACACAAACTACGGACGAGTGACAACTTCGTTGGAGGCGGTGGGGAGGACGAAGTTCACACCGTTTTCGCGATTGGCCTTCATGGTGGCAGGAATATCGAGCGTCGAAAGCTGAATGTTTCGCAGGCCGTAGGAAGGCTGGGCTGCGCGCGATGCTATGTCATTCGCCGGTTCGCTCGCGTCTGTGGTGTCGATCCGGTTGGGCGCGTAGAGTGTGCGGCCGACGATGGCGTACTCGGGGATCTGCTCGCGGTGGCCGTCGCGATAAATGAGGACCGTGGGCGCGAGCTGAGCATGAGAAACAGCGATTTGCCGGGCCGACTCGGCGGATCTTGGTTCACGGACCGGGCCCGGACGCATCTTATCGGTTTCGGATAACTGCGTCGCTCCGCCGTAGCGAACATAGCGATCACCTTCAAGTTCAATCAGAAGAGGCGATGGTTTCGGCGCGGCAGCAGCGGGAGGCTGCAGGGCGTAGAGCGGTTGAGTGTAATTCTGCGAGGGCTGGTCGAGTAAGGAATCGTCGTAGAAGAGTGGATAGTCGCCGAAATAGCCCGGGAAAAACCCTGCGTCCCGGTGGGCAAACGATCTACCGAAGTGCGTCCCACCAAAGTATGCGCCGTGGTAGCCATGAGAGGATCCACCGGAGGCTCCTCTCGATTGAGCTCGCGCAGCGATTGGAAACAAGGCGAGAGCAACTGCCGCTACCAGAGCCGGAATTGAACGGACTGCCATCGAACTGCTCGCCACCCTTTTGACGATTCTACGCCGGTTTGGCGGGTATTGGAGCCGCGCTATGGGATCGTCAAGCACCGCTGTACCTGCTGGAACACAGGGTTTGGGAGCGTGACGACTGCCGGTGAACGGCGCAATGAGTGAGCGAAACTACCGGTACCCCGTGACGTATGTGGTTCTGGGTATGTGCAAATCTCACATATTGTGACGAAAGTGCTTATTTGGCGTGGGCTTGACGAAGGGGTGATCGAGATGACGTTAACCAACTTAAAAACATAGCGTTAGCGGGAGTTGTGTATTGACGAAAGGGGTACGGCAAGCGGGTCTTGGAGGGAAAACTCTTGGAGCGATCCACTCATCCACAGTGTTTTCCACAGGTCGGCGGGGGTTCGATTCTACTGCAGGTGTTCGTACCTCTTTGTTATGTCTCTATGGCCCTGTCCAAGAACACACGTGACGACTACTCTTCAGGGTCGTCTACCACAGGCCTCGTAGTCATGGTTTTGGCCTTGGCGAGTTCCTTTACAGCGCCCAGCAGTTTCTCGCTTCCGAACCGCTGTTCCAGCCCTGGGGCCATGAGCTCGGCGATCGGCGCCTGGTTGTAAGCTTCACAGAAATCGCGATAGACGAACGGCATTCTGGTGACGTCCATCTGATTGAGGGCGCGAAGTCCGCCAATTCTGCGAAGGGCATATTCGATGTGGGGATCGAGCGGCGGCGGGGTCGTTTTGTTTCCTCCAGAGTAAACGGGGAGTAAATCGACTCCCCACTTGCTAAGGTAGTCGTTGACATAGGTCCAGGCTGCATCGGCTTCAATCTTCTTTTCCTTTTCCGCATCCGCGCCGGCCAAGGTGCGCAATTCGGCAAGCTTAGGAAACCAAGTCAGCTGATTCAGAGCACGCTGGAACGAAAACCTTAATTGGTCTTGCGGAATATCCGCCAAACTGCGGGCGTATATTTCCATGCGCTCTTCTGTAAGTTGTTCCCCGAACGCTTCGGCCAACATAGTAAGTTGATCGGAAATCCAGCTAAGTAGCTCCAAGGAGATCGCGGAAGCGCTGCTTGACGCGGGCGTTGACTTCAAGGTTATCGAGTTTTCTTTGCTCGGCTTTGCTAAGTCGGCCATTTTGCCCCCTGGCTTGACGCCATTTTGCATCCTCAAAATAGAATTTGTTGATTGCAATTCCGTTGTTCCGGTCGCGGATCGCACACTTCGCTATCAGTTCCGCCGATTCTTCGGCGGACTGACCGGTATAGCTGTCTCAGCGAGGACGGCAGCCTCGATCATTCGCCGATTGCTATCGGTCACCGGCAGACCCAGCATCGCAATCATTTTCCGAGTTGAGTTTTGAAGCGACGGGGAAGATTTTCCTCTTGTTCAAGACTCTTGTTCACTAAGTCTTGTTCTTCCTTATATACAGCGTCGCGAGTGTCGCGGGTGCGCGACGGGTAAGTCGCTGGTTGTGACGGGGATGTCGTGGCGAACGACGCTTGTGTCGCGGAGTGCGACAGAGGCGTCGCGAATGGCGACATCTGTGTCGTTTCATGTAAAAAGATCATTCCTCGATGGCCAAAATGTCCGGCTATGACTCCATCGGGAAGCTGATCGAAGAGAGGGATCGTAGCATGCTTCGCGCGAGGTGGCACTGGAACGATTACGTAGGTTGTCAATTTTTCGGTGCGGACGATGCGAATAAGTTTAAGATCCTCGAGTGCTTTAAGAGTCCGTTGGATGGTCCGTTGCGACAGATTAAGCAGGTCAGCCATTTTAGCGGTGCCGATCCAGGTGGAACGTGTTTCGCAATTCATGTGACGCTCGAGGACATGGTAGACGGCGATGCCTACCGGGCCCACTTCGCGGGCATAGTGATCGATAAAACTATTCTCGGTGATATAAAAGTTGGCTTTCCGGCCACTGCGTACCGCTTCTCTCATTCCCGACTTACTCCTTGCTCATTCCCATGACTTACAGAAATAACTGTAGTCTAAGATCGCTCTAATTGTCCGCTCGTGCAAGAGAGGTTTGGCGGTATTCCTGTGTACATCTTGTGGAGGGTGTGGGTTATTTGTGGAGAACGCGAGGGTGAGATTTCTGTGATGCGTTTGATCTTGGGAACATGAGATTCCTCGCCCACTCGCTCCGCTCGGGCTCGGAATGACAATGTGTGCATGTTGCCATCTGTGCGCACGCTATTCTCCAGGTTCGCTGTTGCCGCTGGCCAGATTGGCGAAGCGGGTTGAATTATGCAGAAACGCGAGATGGAACTTTCCGATAGGGCCATTGCGCTGCTTGGCGACGATGATTTCGGCGCGGCCCTTGAGTTCGGGATCGTCTTGCTTGTAGATCTCTTCGCGGAAAATGAACATAACAATGTCGGCATCCTGCTCGATGGAGCCGGATTCGCGCAGGTCGCTGAGTTGAGGGCGATGATCGCCGCCGCGGCTTTCAGGAGCGCGGCTGAGCTGCGAAAGCGCGACGACAGGAACTTCCAATTCTTTTGCGATGGCTTTGAGGCCGCGTGAGATGGCGGAGACTTCCTGCGTGCGATTTTCGAAGCGCTTGCTGCCGCCGGACATAAGCTGGAGATAATCGACAACGATGAGGTCGAGGCGCGTTTGCGATTGCTTAAGGCGCCGGGCCTTGGCGCGCATTTCGCTGAGCGAGATGCCGGGCGTGTCGTCGATGAAGAGGGGGGCCTCGGCGAGTTCGGCGGCGGCGCGCAGCAATTTTTCCTTGTCCTCTTTCCAGAGGGAGCCGGTGCGGAGCTTGTGGGCGTCGATGATGGCGCGCGAGCTGAGCAGCCGATGGAGGAGAGCCTCAGCCGACATTTCGAGCGAGAAGACGCCGACGACTTTCTTATCGTCGATGGCGGCATTTTCGGCGATATTCATGGCGAACGAGGTTTTGCCCATAGAGGGCCGGGCGGCGAGGATGACGAGATCGGCTTTCTGAAATCCGCTGGTCATCTCGTCGAGATCCTCGAAGTGCGTAGCGAGGCCGGTGATGCGCTGGCCGCGCTGCATGAACGCGTCGATGCCGCCGGAGTCGCGAATGGTCTCACGTGATGCGCTGAAAGCCTTTGCCAATGCGCTTTTCCGAGAGCGCGAAGACGGCGGCCTCAGCGTCGTTGAGGATTTCATCGGCGGGGTCGGCCTGTTCGCTGGCTTTGGCGATGGCGTTGTTGGCGACGCCGATCAGCCCGCGAAGCATGGCTTTGTCGCGGACGATGTGAACGTAGTGCTCGATAGACGGCCGGTCGGGAACGCCATCGAGCAGGCTGGAGATGTAGCCGACATCGCCGATGGCCTCGAAGATCCCGCTTCTGGTCGAGTTCTTCGACCAGCGTGATGATGTCGATGGGCCGCGAGGACTCGGAGAGGTCCATCATGCGGGCATAAATACGGCGATGGGCGTCGAGCGAAAAGTCTTCCGGGCGCAGATGCTCGGCGGCATCGTTGTAGGCGTGATTGTCGAGCAGGATGGCGCCGAGGATGGAGCGCTCGGCTTCGACGTTCGCCGGCATGCGTCCGATGGTGGAGTCGATGGTGGCCACGATGTTTAGAGAGCGAGTTGCATCGTAATTTGTTTTGGGCTGTGAGACGTTGTGCGTTGAGTCGGAAAACGCGTCCCGAATTTATTTATTTTGCGTTGCGTGTACGGGATGGATTTTCCGCGCTTTGGAAAGAGTATGGCATGGGGAGAACAAAAAGCAAAGCATGGCGATTGCCAAGTCAGGATCGCGTGTACCGATAAAGGGGGAGAGCGCCGGGATGGCGGGCAGGAGCAATGGTGCAGGGATCCTTCGAATACGCTCGACGCGCGCTTCGCGCTTATCTTGCTGCTCTCAGGATGACAGAGTGGTCAGGGAGAGCGATGACAGGGGTGGGGAAGTAATGGAAAAAAACAAATGCGGCCTGGGCCAGCCACCCAAGCCGCATTGTTGTCGCGGATGCTCTGACTGCCGTCTTCTGCCCTAAGGAGAAGATCGTCGTGCGTTGGCGCTCCGAAGAGTGCCGCGTATCGACGCCAGCTTGAGGCTAAGCCTCAAGTATTTTTGTTCAGCGCTTCCATCCTGCCTTGGAAGGAGGACTTCGGAGGAGGCCGCAATGCCCGGGCACCAGTTCACTGGACTGAACCAGAATTCCCCCGGCGATTCACCCTCGAGAGAACCACCGGCAACGCTGAACTTCGGTCGGCAGCGCTTCAGAAACATGCTCGCGCTTGACTGCATAGCACTTTGCCGGAGCGCGAACGGCGGCGCAACAGGAAACAGAAGCCACTCTGTGCATAAGCTGTGGAGCGGGCGAAGTTCTTGTGGATGGGGCTAGGAAAACGGGGATTCAAGCGATTGGGGGATTCGGAATTGTTCGATGTACGGTCAGCGTTCGGCGTTTCGCGGGGCGCGAATTCCTTCGAAAACCGCGAATGGTGGGCCATCCTCCAAACAAATCATGAATCAGCGATTATCAAGCGCCAGCCGCTGCGTTACACTACCGGCGATGATTGCGCATCTTCGCGGGACGTTGCTGGTGAAGCATCCGAATCAGGCGATTGTCGAAACGCACGGGGTGGGTTACGAGGTGGCGATCAGTGTGCCGACATTTGCGGAGATGCCAGCGGCGGGAAGCGAGGTTGCGCTGCACATCCATACGCATGTGCGCGAGGATGCGCTGAGCCTATACGGGTTCCTGCGGGTGGGAGAAAAGCAGCTCTTTGAAAAGCTGCTAACAGTGAGCGGGATCGGGCCGAAACTGGCAATCACGATTCTGAGCGGGATGCAGGCCGAGGAAATGACCGCGGCGATTCGCGGAGGCGATGTTGGGCGGCTGACGCGCATCCCAGGAATAGGGAAGAAGACGGCAGAGCGGATGGTGCTGGAGCTGCGCGACAAGCTTCCGGCCGCGCAGGCGGAGGAGGCGGGCGCTCCGCAGACCAGCCCGGTGGAAGAGGATGTGATCTCGGCGCTGGTGAATTTGGGATATCAGCGGGCGGCGGCGGAAAAAGCGCTGCTGGCCGCGAGCAAGGCAAACGGTGCGGGAACGAAAAATTTCGAGGCGCTGTTTCGCGAAGCGCTGGGAGGGCTGTCGAAATAGTGGAATCGATCAACCAAGGCGGAGTTGTGCGCAGGCTGGTTCCAGTTTTTCTTGTGGTGTTGTGCCTGGTGGGAGTTTTCTTTTCCAAAGGGCCGCGCCTGGTCGATGAACGCGAAAACAAAGTGGTGACGAAGCCGCCGTATGGAGGCTTGGTCTCGGACGGCGCGCGCGCGCTGCACGAGCAGTTGACGATTGTCGATCTGCACGCGGATTCGCTGCTGTGGGGACGAGACCTGCTGGAGCGGTCGAGGTATGGGCACGTGGATATTCCGCGGCTGGCCGATGGCAATGTGGCCTTACAGGTATTTTCGCTGCCGACGAAAACGCCGCGCGGGCTGAACATGGTCAGTAACGACGACAAGAGCGATGAAATTTTCTGGCTGGCGCTGATGGAGCGGTGGCCGCTGAAGACCTGGAACAGCCTGACGGAGCGGGCGGTGTATGAGGCGAGCCGGCTGCACGATATGGCGATTGCGTCGCGGGGAGGTTTCGCGCTGATCGAAAGCTCGGCCGAGCTCACGAACTATCTGGCGCGCCGGCGGACGAATCCGCAGCTGACGGCGGGCCTGCTTTCGATTGAGGGAGCGCACGCGCTGGATGGGAAGCTGGAGAATCTGGACGTGCTGTACAGCGCGGGCTATCGCATGATATCGCCCACGCATTCTTTCGATAACGATATCGGGGGGGCCGCGGCGGGGGTGGACCGAATCGGGCTGACCGATAAGGGCCGGGAATGGGTGCGGCAGATGGAGGCGCGGCACATGATCATCGACCTGGCGCACGCCTCGCCGAAAACGATTAGCGATGTGCTGGAGATCGCGACACGGCCGGTGCTCGTTTCGCATACGGGCGTAAAGGGCACGTGCAGGAACAACCGCAATCTAAGCGACGATCAGATCATTGCGGTCGCGGCGAAAGGAGGCTTGATCGGGATTGGATACTGGAACACGGCCGTCTGCGGACGGGATGCGCGGTCGATTGTGAAGGCGATGCGGTATGTTTCCGATCGAGTGGGAGTGGAGCACGTGGCGTTGGGGTCGGACTTCGATGGGGCGGTGACGGTGCCGTTCGATACGACCGGCGTGGTGGAGATCACGGCCGCCATGATGGATGCGGGCTATTCGGAGAAAGAGATTCGCATGATTATGGGAGAGAACGCGGTGAAGTTTTTGAAAGAGAATTTGCCGCCGCGGTAGCGGGGCGCGCCGTTAGTTGCCGATGAAGCGGAGATAGAGGTCGCGGTCGTTGCGGCAGTGTTCGGCCATCTGCTTGACGCGTTGCCAGGCTTCCATCTGCGGGTCGTCGCGGACGCGGTCTCTGGCGCGCTCCCAATCCTTCAGGAAAGCTTCCATTTGCAGATGATTGAAGACAGTTTTGCCGAACGGGTCAACGCCGCTCAGCAATATGTAATCGGGGTCGCTGGCGACGGGAATCACTCCGTTAAGAATGACCCATTCACCGTGCTCACCCAAGTCGTCCTCTAGTTTGACCACCCAAGACATGCCGAATCCTCAAAAGTGTCTGGGCGAAAATGTAACAGTGTTGAGGAGAGTTTTCAAAGCATCGAGAGAGTCGAAGGTAACTTTGCGGAAGTGACGGGGGGCGAGGAATGTTTCTGGGCTGGAGATGCGCGTTTTCCTGGCGCAGGCCTGGGAGTGGAATGAGGGCTTGCAACCTTGGCCGACAAACGAAGAAACTAGCTGGGCTGAGTTGCTGGGTCGAGCGAAACACACCTTATGAATATTGGATTTTTTGGCGGCAGCTTCGATCCCATACACAAGGGCCATATTTCGCTGGCGAGCGCGGCGGCGGATCGCTATGGGCTGCTGCAGGTGTTGTTTGTCGGGGCCAATGTTCCTCCGCATAAACAGAAGCATCCGGTGACGCCGTTCGCGCACCGCTATGCGATGGTGGCGTTGGCTACACAGGACGAAAAGCGGTTTGTGCCGTCGTTGCTGGAGGCACCGGAGGTGGGGCTGCGCCCATTTGGGAAGGCGAAAGCTTCCGCCGCTACGCAAGGCGCTTCTGCGCAGCCCGTTCCCGAGCAAGCTGGAGCGAATTACACGATTGATACGGTGCGGCGCCTGAAGGCTACGCTCAAGAAAGCAGACCGGCTGTTTTTACTGATTGGGATTGACGCATTCCGCGACATTGCGAAGTGGCGGGAAGCGCGCGCGCTGCTGGCAGAATGCGAATTTGTAGTGGCGAGCCGTCCGGGGTATTCGCTGCGTGACGTGGCGGAGGCGTTGCCGGAAGAGTTGCGTCCCGCGGCGGCGGTGACGCGTCCGTTTCACAAACAGCCGGCGACCGGGGAGCTGATGCTGCCGGGAGTGAGGCTGCATTTGCTCGAAGGAGTGCATCAGAATATTTCCGCGACGGCGATTCGTGAGGCGGCGTCGAAGGGGAAATCGATGGGGCGATGGATTGATCCCCGGGTGGAAGAGTACATACGGAAGGTTGGGCTGTATCGATGAGCAGTGGGCCGTGGCCAGTGGACCGTAGCCAGTAGAAAGGTCTCAGGAGTCAGGAGAGACAGGGTAGCGCCAAAGGCCAAGTCCTAACCCTGTACCATGTTGGTGTTTGCGGCTTCAAAAAGAAAATTTCTAGTTACACAGCGAACGAGGGCGGCACATGAAAAAAGCGGCGCACTTGGCCATTTTTTTGTTCATCGGCATCTCATTCCTCTTTTCAGAAACTACCAAGTTTGAAGACGTCAAAATTCGCCGGCACAAGAGCGCGGAAAGGCGGGAGCTGGTGGATAAGACCGGCGTTCTAAGTTTCGACGATGACGCTCGGAAACTGACATTTAAAAGCGACGCCGACGATGACTTCGCCGTTCCCTATTCCGATATCACAAAGGTGGTCTTCGATTCGGATGCCCATATGAACGCAGGTGCAAAGTCTGTGGCGATTTCCGCGCTAGTTCCACTCGCGGGCGCGTTGGTTGCGCGCATGCATGTGCATGATCGCTGGCTTTATCTGGAGTACAGCCAAGGGGATCATTCAGAGAAGGTGCTGTTAGTCCTGCCGGAAGTCATATGCGATACGGCAACCGCCAAAACTCAAAGCCTGTTTGGTGACCGGATGACAATTGCGAATTATTCCGAAAGAGGTGAACCGGTCGTCAACAAGGACGGTGACATTGACAAGGGCCGCCTCCCGGATTTGAAGTCCAAGCATTCGATGAAGCTGGACAGGACGACCCATCCGTTGCCGGAGGTGAAGGCGGACAAAGCAACCATTGTCGTTGTCTGTCCCCCACTCGCCGCTCGGAACACCGGGTGGGGAAACCAGTTCAAGCTGCATGCCAATGGCAAGGTCATCGCCGTAAACAAGATGGGTACGTACAGCATCGCCTATGTCGATCCCGGAAAATATTCCCTTATTTCGCAGTCTGAAAATGCGAACGGATTCGACATGGATCTCGAAGCCGGCAAGACGTATTACTTCCTCCAGGAGACTTTTCAGGGAGTTGTGAAAGGCCAGACGATGCTCTCCCGCAATAGCCCCGAGGTCGTAATGTACCTCGTGGATGGAGCCTACTTTTCCGACTGGAAAAGATTGAATTAGGGTCCTGTCGCTGCGTGACGGAGTCCGAAAGAGAACGTCTCGAGTGTCAGGTGAGGCAGGGCGGTGGAACTCCACTGCTCACGAAGGCTGGTCCTGTGAGGAATGTTGAGTGAAGGCGCGATTTTTTTCAAAGGAGGAACGGGCTTACTCAAGTGGGTGTCGTGACGCTAGACAGTTGGCTCCAGACCCTTGCGAGTCGTACCACATCGATCCGTCTCGTCGGCGCAGAAAGCCCTAAGACCCGTTTTTCCGCCATCGACCGGAACAGCAGCGACTTGATAGCGCACTCCGGCCCGGTTTGCGTCCGAGCCACAAGTTACCAGCGCAAACCTGTACCGGGACTGCACACCTGTCGCTAGGAACTCCAATTCAGAGTTGGGAAACTCTCGCTGCGCTATGGGTTTCAGCAGCGACAATTCACACGCGAATCCAGTGTACGCATGAGTAGCCATGTACTCGTCCTGAAGCGTGACGATGTTGTGAAGATTGCTCGCCGCAAGTGCTTCATCTGCAAGTCGGCGCGAATGCGGTCCATCAAGTGTTGAAATGACCACCATAAGAAGCCCAGCAGCCAGCAACAGGCCGCAGATGCCCAGCATAAAACGCGAATGACCTGCGGGATTCTATGAGTTGGCCTGTCTGCCGGGATCATCGAGGTCGTTATTACAGTCGAACGTTTTCCTTGTCCTAGCTTGCGCTGCATTATTACTGTTGTAAACAGCATTAGGACTCGAACCTTCTTTTGCGTGGCCTCCCTGCAATCCAGCGCCCCTCGCGTTACAATCGAACAACTCACCTATGGCTGCAAAAAACGACCTCAAACATCAGATCAGCGAAGCGATTCTCGCCTGTCAGGAAAAACAAGCGCAACAACTGTCCATACTTGAAATGGAGCAGGGGTCGGGCGCATTCACGGATTATTTCGTGATGGCCAGCGGGACGAACCAGAGGCAGATTCAGGCGATCGCCGACGCGGTGGACGAGCGGCTGGAAGCGATGGGCCTGCGCGCCACGCACAAGGAAGGCTACAAGCAGGCAGAGTGGGTGCTGCTCGATTATGTGGATTTCGTTGTCCACGTTTTCTCCGAAAAGGCGCGCCAGTTCTACGATCTGGAACGGCTGTGGAAGTCGGCGCGGCGGATGGAGCCGGAGGAATTGCTGGCGAAGCCGAAAAAGGCGCGGGCTACCAAGGCCAAAATCGGCGCTCCGCGCAAGAGCGCGAAGAAGACGAAGGCCTGAGATGACGGCCTCGCACACAGCCCCGTGGGGTTCGCAATACCGGCTGGTTGCGGCGGAGAAGTGGAAAGCAAAATCAGCGGCCATGGGCGCGGCCGTCACGGAAGCGCTGGTTGAATATGCGCGGCCAACATCCGGTATGACCGTTCTGGATCTAGCAAGCGGGACGGGCGAACCGGCAATCAGCATCGCGCAACGGGTGGGACCGGAAGGCTCGGTGGTTGCGGCCGACCAGAGCGCGGAATTGCTGGAAATTGCCGCGGCGCGGGCACATCAGAAACGGCTGGCAAATCTGATCACGCGCCAGGCCGACGCACACAAACTCCCCTTTGACGACCGTAGCTTCGATCTTGCCACCTGCCGGTTTGGCGTGATGTTTTTCGCTGACGCGGTTGGCGCTCTGGCGGAACTGCGTCGTGTGCTGAAGCCGGGAGCGCGAGCGTGCTTTGCCGCGTGGGGTCCGGTTGAGCAACCTTACTGGCAGACCACGATGGAAGTTGTGCAGCGCCACGTGGGTGGCGACATGCTCACGCCGGGCGGAGCTGATCCGGTCCGCTTTTCGGCTGTGGGATCGCTCTCGGAAGTATTGCGGGACGCGGGCTTTGGGGATGTCGAGGAATCGACTCGTAATTTGCCGTGGACTTGGCGTGGCGATTCCGAGGAGCTCTTCGAATATGCGTGCGCGGTATCAGCGCCGTTTCGGCCCATGCTGGAGCGGGTTCCGGAAGAAATGTGGCCGTCGGTTCGCGCAGAGGCTCGCGCGGCGATCGAGCGCTATCGCGTGGGCGACGAAATACGGTTCGGCGCGGATGTGGTATTTGCGTCGGGGAAAGCGTGAGCGTCCGCAGCCGTGAAGATTAAAGTGGCATGGATTGGAAAGACGAAAGAGGCGGCGATCCAAAGCCTGACCGACGAATACTTGAAGCGCATTGCCCGATACGCCGAGATTGAAGGTCTCACGCTAAAGGACGAAGCTGCCGTGCTGTCGCTGGCGCGCGGCGAACGAGGGAAGGATCGGGGCAGAGACAAGCTGGTTCTCCTTGATTCGCGGGGAAAGCAATTCTCTTCCGAGGAGCTGGCCGCGTTTCTTGATCGCGAACAGGTGGCCGCGCTGCCGCTGCTGTTTGCTATCGGCGGGAGTGATGGGTTCAGCGATGAGGCGCGGCGGCAGGCGCCGCTGACGCTATCGTTGGGCAAGATGACCCTGCCCCACGAACTGGCGAGAGTTGTGCTCCTGGAGCAAATTTACCGGGCGTTTACCATCCTGAAGAATCATCCTTATCATTTGGGGCATTAGGGAGGCTGACTTCGCGTTTGTACGATGGTGGCGGGCGAGACAGCCGGCGGGGACGCCGGCGCCATGGGAAACGTGGCGGCAGGGCGGTAACTAGACAGTTACGGGGCAGGGGCCGAAAAGACGCGCGGGGAGGGACGAAGACGTGCCATGATGTGCACTTCGGGAAGCTTCTCAAGTGGCGGCGTGTAACTTACTGTGTACTTGCACGACGATTCAGCTTGATTGGCGAGGCCCTCCCCCAAATGAAAAACCCGTACGAAGTGCTGAGACAGAAGGAACAGGAACTGACGCGAATCCGCAAGGAGATGGACGCACTGCGGATTGCGGTCCGGCTGCTCGGCGCAGAAGATACACCTCCAATCACGCAAGAAGCCCAACCCGCACGCAACCGTGTGGTGGAAATGCCGTAAAGGCGGCACTTTCACCATTTCCTCGAGGCGGACGGTCTAAGACCGTCCGCCGTTATCGTCTGGGGCTCCGGAATCCCACGTTTTGAAAAGCGCGCGCGGCGTACCCAGCGTACAATCACAGTTCGGACTCCATACCTATTATCCAGTTGGATCTTTAATGGCGGAGCTTCGACGCGGTCTCATTATTGTGAATACTGGCCCGGGCAAGGGCAAAACCACTGCCGCCATGGGAACGGCTCTGCGCGCGGTCGGGCAGGGGATGCGGGTTCTGATGCTACAGTTCCTGAAAGGCTCATGGCATTACGGCGAACTGGATGCAGTGCAGGCCTTTGGCGACAAGTTCGTCATGAAGCAGATGGGACGCGGCTTCGTGAAAGTCGGCGCGGAAAAGCCCGACCCGGAAGATGTGCGCATGGTCGAAGAAGCGTGGGGGGAGGCGGAGAAGGCGATTCAGTCGGGCGAGTGGGATCTGGTGGTGCTCGACGAGATCAATTACGCGATCAGCTATGGCATGCTGGACCCGGCGAAGGTGGCGGCGGCGTTGAAAGAACGGCCGGAGATGGTGCACGTCATCTTGACCGGACGGAATGCGCATCCGACAATTGTTGAGTTGGCCGACACGGTGACGGAGATGCGCCAGGTGAAGCACGCGTATGAAAAGGGCGTGATGGCGCAGAGAGGAATCGAATACTGATATTGGATCATTGAATCATCGCTTCATGGAGTCATTTTCCACTGACTCTCTAGTGAACCGATGACAAAATGACTTAATGACCAATCGCTCTATGGCATGGTTTAAACGACAATCCGGGGAGATGGACGCGGCGGGCGAAAAGAAAGTCCGGACCGAAGGGCTATGGGTGAAGTGCGACAGCTGCCGGCAGATCATTTGGAAAAAGGATCTGGAGGAGAATCTGAATGTTTGTCCGAAGTGCGACAAACACTTTCGGATTGACGCGCGCACACGGCTGGCCCAACTGCTCGACGACGGAAAGTACGAGATTTTCGACGCAACCTGGCTTCGACCGACCCGTTGAAGTTCGTGGACCTGAAGCCGTATTCCTCGCGCTGAAGCAGGCGAAAGCCGACACGGGGCTGAAAGATGCGGTGATCAACGCGCACGGGAAGCTGGAGGGACGCGCGGTGATTGTCAGCGCGATGGAGTATGCGTTTATCGGCGGCAGCATGGGCGCGGTGGTGGGCGAAGCGATCACGCGCGCGATTGAAAAGGCAACGGAGAACCGCAAGCCGGTGATTATCGTTTCGGCGTCGGGCGGCGCGCGCATGATGGAAGGCGTGGTGAGCCTGATGCAGCTGGCCAAGATTTCGTCGGCGCTGGCGCGGCTGGACGACGCGAAGGTTCCGTACATTTCGGTGTTGACCGACCCGACCACCGGCGGCGTGACCGCCTCGTTTGCCATGCTGGGCGACCTGAACATCGCGCGAACCGGGGGCGCTGATTGGCTTTGCCGGGCCGCGCGTGATCGAGCAACCATCCGGCAGAAGCTGCCGAAGGGGTTCCAGCGGTCGGAGTTCCTGCTGGAACATGGAATGCTGGATGCGGTGGTGCCGCGCAAGGGAGTGAAAAAGAGGCAAATGAC